>NZ_JBQDYQ010000017.1:0-58891 GCF_052105255.1 Brevibacterium sp. | reverse complement strand
AGCATCGCCGCCAAGGCTGCCACCTTCCATCTCGCCGGCCGACCTGGGTTTGTCGAGCGCCAACGGCGAACACTTCAAGGCGCGAAGATCATCGCCGAGCGGCTCTGTCAGCCCGACATCAGATCATCGGGGATCCAGGTGGTGACCGGTGGCACTGACTGTCATCTCGTGTTGCTTGATTTGTCCGAAGCAATAGAACAAGGCCAGTTCACCGACGGTGCAGACGCAGAACAGTATCTGGAGAGTATTGGCGTGACAGTCAATCGCAATACGGTTCCGAACGAGACGCGCACATCCCGTCGACCTTCTGGGCTTCGGCTGGCCACTTCGGCCCTTGCGACTCGCGGTTTCGACGACTCCGCCTTCGCCGAGGTCGCCGAGATCCTGGCCGACGCCCTAACCCGAGCGGAGAACGGTCCCAGCCTCGCGAGCCGCGTCTCCGCACTGGCCAACCGGTATCCGCTCTATGCCACAACCAGCCTGCCCTGAGCACCCATACACTTCAAGGAGATCCATGTCGTCCAACGTTGATCGAGCTGTCCCGTTAGGGTCATCGTCTGAGGCCGACGCGCGTCCGTCGGACATCATCGCGGACTTGATTGCCGCGCGGCTCGGCTGCGATGTCAGAGCTCTCAGCGACGATGCCGAGCCGTTGAAGCTCGGCCTCGACTCGCTCGGGATGATGTCCGTCATCAACCAGGCACGCCGACTGGGAGTATCGGCCACCTTTGAGCAGCTCGCGGAGCGCCCGACTTTCGGCGCCTGGCGGCAGTTGCTCGATGCCCCGCGCGCCGAGCCCGAGGCTGTGGGCCCGGCACCACCGGTGAGTCCTGGCGAGCCGTTCGACCTGGCGCTCATGCAGCATGCATATTGGGCCGGACGAGACGCGGACATGGAGTTCGGAGGTGTGGCAACGCATCTGTACAACGAGTTCGATGGCCCCTGCATCGATACGGACCGACTCGACAGAGCCGTGCGGCTGCTCTTAGAACGCCATGGGATGCTCCGAGTCGCGATCGGCGACGACGGGCGGCAGCGTATTCTCCCGCAGCCGGCGTGGCCGGGCCTCACCATTCATGATCTGCGTGACCTCGATGACGCGGAGCAGGCTGCCGCGTTGGAACGTGTTCGTCACGAGGCCTCACATCGACAACTCGATATCGCGTCCGGACAAGTATTCGATGTCGCGGTGTCGCTGGTGAGTGAGAGCAGAACGCGATTGCACGTCAATCTCGACATGATTGCCGCCGATGCAGCCAGCTTCAGGGTCCTCATGGCCGATCTCGCTACCTACTATCACGACCCGGACTCCGTACTGCCGAGCCTGACGTACAGCTTCCCTCAGTATCTTGCCGACCGCCGTCAGGCGGAACAGTCCGAGACTCACACGCGGGAGTATGCCGAGGCTCGCGACTGGTGGCAGGCACGGTTGCCCACACTGCCTGGTGCTCCTGACCTGCCGCGTCTGAGGCAGACACCCGGGCGGACGCCGACGCGCGTGCAGCGGCTGCACCACTGGTTGAACCCGGTTGAACGCGAACGGTTGGAACATATCGCGCGAAAGCATGGCGTGACGCCGGCAATGGCATTGGCGACCGCCTTTGTCGAGGCCATTGGCGGGTGGGCCACCGATCCGCAGTTCCTGCTCAACCTGCCCCTTTTCGACCGTGCAGATTTACACGCCCAGGTGCCACAGTTGGTCGGAGATTTCAGCAGCTCAGTGCTGTTGGCCGCAGATGTCACGGACCGTATGCCGTTTGCCGAAAGAGCTGTTCGTCTACAACAGGAGTTGCGAGCGGCGATCGATCACCGCGCCTATCCCGGCGTCGAAGTGCTGCGCGATCTGTCCCGCCTCGCCGGAGGAGAACGAGTCTTGGCACCCGTCGTGTACACGAGTGCGCTCAACCTGGGAGAACTGTTCGCACCGAACGTGCGGGAGGTCTTCGGTGATCCGGTCTGGCTCGTTTCACAGGGGCCGCAGGTATGGCTCGACGCGCAGGCCACGGAACTCGATGGTGGCTACCTGGTGAACTGGGACGTCCGTGAGGGCTTCTTCGCCCCCGGCGTGGCTGAGTCGATGTTCGGTGCGTACCGGGATGTGCTGTCCCAGCTCGTCGCAGACGACGCCGCCTGGCAACGCCCCATTGACGACCTACGGCCCCCTGCGCAGGCAGCCCGACATTCCGCTGTCAACGAAACCGGCGCACCGCAACGGGCCAACATCCTGCACGAGCCCTTCTTCCGGGTGGCCGCCGAGTGTCCTGACGCGACTGCGCTTGCATGGGAGACCGCCGAGGGGCCAGCCTCCCTCAGCTATGGCGGTCTGTGTGAGCAGGCCCTGCGTGTGGCCGGTGCTTTGGACGCCTCCGGGATCAGTGCCGGCGACCTGGTCGCAGTGAGCCTGCCGAAGGGTCCAGCACAAGTGGCAGCCGTTCTCGGTGTGCTCGCGGCCGGCGGCGCCTATGTACCGATCGGCGTCGATGAGCCGCCTGCCCGACAGACGGCGATATACCGCGCCACTCCGATGGTAGCCGTCATTACCGACGCCAACGCCCATCTTCCAGAGGATCTGCCCGGTAGCCCGGCCATCGTACGAATCGCTGATGCTCTGGAAGCCACCCCGCTGTCGGCAGCCCGTCGTTCTGATCCCGATGGGCCAGCCTATGTGCTGTTCACCTCCGGTTCTACAGGCACTCCGAAGGGAGTGGAGATCACCCATCGTGGGGCAAGCAACACCATCGAGGATCTCAATGACCGGTATGAGGTCGGCCCCACCGATGCTGTGCTTGCCGTGTCCGCGTTGAAATTCGACCTGTCTGTCGTCGACATCTTCGGATTGCTCAGCGTCGGTGGAACCGTCGTCCTCCCAGATGAGGCCCGCCGCGCCGACCCTGATGCGTGGATGCAGCTGATGACCGACACGCCGATCACCGTCTGGAACACCGTGCCCGTGCTCCTCGATATGCTGCTCACGGTCGCCGAGTCGTCCCCGCCCGCCGCCCGACTGGTCGCCAGCTTGCGGCTAGTGATGTTGGGTGGTGACTGGGTGGCGTTGGATCTTCCGCGCCGACTGGCGCGTTTGGCCCCCGGCTGTCGGTGCGTTGTGCTCGGAGGGGCGACCGAAGCATCGATCCAGTCGGTGCTCTTCGACGTCAACGACATCGATCCTTTGTGGCGGTCGATTCCATATGGGCATCCGATGCGCAATCAGAAAGTGCGGGTCGTCGATGGACAGGAGCGTGATCGCCCAGACTGGGCCGCGGGCGAACTCTGGATCGGCGGGGCGGGTGTCCACGGCCGCTACCGCGACAACGACGAGCTGACTGCGCAGAAGTTCGTTGAGCGGGACGGGCACCGCTGGTATCGGACCGGTGACCTCGTGCGCTGGCGAGACAGCGGCGAGTTGGAGATTCTCGGGCGTACAGACTTCCAAGTCAAGATCGCCGGTAATCGCATTGACCTCGGCGAGGTCGAATCCGCGGTTGAGCAGTATCCCGGCGTTCGGCGGGCAGTCGCGACCGTCATCGACGCGGAGAAGAGACCGCGGATCCGCGTGCTTGCCGTCGTCGATGACCCTGAAAACCATGCGCCGGACCTTGACGCGACCATTCGCGAACGGGCCAAGAAGTATCTCCCTGAGGCGATGGTGCCGGAACTCATCGTGAGCGTGACCAGCCTGCCATTGAACAGCAACGGCAAAGTGGACCGTCAGCGGGTGGCCGCTCTCCTGCAGGAGGCCGCTCCTTCGGCGGACGTCGACGGCGAACCACCGCAGGGGCCGGTGGAGGGGGCAATCGCACAGGTGTGGTCCGAGCTGTTGGGTATCACTGTGTCGGGACGAGACGATGACTTCTTCCGACTCGGCGGTGACAGCCTCACCGCGACCCGTTCGGTGGCCCGACTGCGCACCTACACGTTGCCGGGCGGCGTAGCGATCGCTGAATGCACCATATCCGGCCTGATGCGGGGCCGCACGGTGAGAGGGTTCGCATTGACTCTTCGCACGACGCAGGCAGGGCCGCGCTCTGAGAACGCGGTACTTCGCGCCCGCCCTGAGGCCCGCTTCGAGCGCTTCGCGTTGACACCCGTGCAACATGCCTACCTCGTCGGGCGTGACGAGACGCTCGCCCTGGGCGGAATCGGCGCGAACTTCTATCTCGAGCTCGATGGTGACCGTCTCGATCATGAGCGCTGGGAGAACGCGTGGCGGCACCTGGCAGAGCGCCACGACATGCTGCGAGTCACGGTCCGGGACGGACGCCAGCAAGTGGTCGAACAGATGACCGTGACCGAGCTTCCCCGACTGACCGCACCCACTCTTGAAGCCGCACGAACGCTGCTGGAACCCTTGCGGCGGCGGTCGTTCGATCTGGCCAGTGAGCCGCCCTACGCTGCCATGGCCGTCGAGTACGGACCGTCTGCACGTGTCAGGGTCGGGATCGTCGTGGATCCGATCGTGTTCGATGGGCGCAGTGTGAAGACACTTCTGTCTGAACTGGCACATCTGTACGACGATCCTGACTTCGACCTGCCGCCGTTGGGTCTCACCTTCCGTGACTATCTCACCGAAGTCGCCGTCGATCCGGACGACAAGGCCCGCGCTGAGGCGTACTGGGACCGTGTGGGTCCCGAATTGCCGCCAGCTCCTCTACTGCCCCTGGCTTCGGCCCCTGCGGCCCTCGGGCGGCCCCGCTTTGCGCGCGTCGCCCACCGGGTGCCCCGTGCACGTTATCGGCTCCTGCGGGAACGAGCGGCCTTGGTCGGGCTCACACCTTCAGCGCTCCTCCTAACTTGCTACGCACAGACGCTGTCGCGGTGGAGCGCCCGCCCGGAGCTGACGCTGAACCTCACCTTGTTCGACCGCCAGCCCGTGCACGACGATGTCGATTCCGTCATCGGCGACTTCAGTTCGCTGCTGCTGCTCGCACATCGTCCTGATGGGCAGGACGATCTCGTGAACCTCGCGCGTCAGGTGCAGGACGAACTCGCCCGGGCACTTGAGCATCGCAGTGTCTCGGCAGTGGAAGTGCAACAGCGGATCGCGCTGACTGAGGGGATCACCCAGGCCATCTTTCCGGTAGTGTTCACCAGCACCCTCGGCATTGGCGGCGGGCTCCTCGACGACGCGCCAGGCGGGTTCCCAGCGTACGCCGACGGCGCATCACAGACCTCGCAGGTGTGGCTCGATCATCAGGTAGTTGAGCAGGCTGGGGACTTGCTACTCAGCTGGGACTCGGTAGAGGGGCTCTTTCCGGAGGGACTCGTCTCGGCGATGTTCGAGGCCTACCTCGGTCTCGTGGACACGTTCATCGACTCCGCAGACGTTGACGCGATCCCCGCAGACGTCGCACTGCCAGCGGCGCAACAGGACAGCCGTGCTCGCGTCAATGCCGTGCCCAGCCTCGCGCCACAGGCGAATGCCTTGCATGTCGAGTTCTTCGCCAGGGCAGCCAAGCAACCAGCGGCTGTCGCGTTGCGCTGGGGACTGCCTGGCGCATCCGAGTCGGGATCTCTCACCTACGGTCAGCTCGCCGAGCGGGCGCTTCGCCTGGCCCGGCATCTTCAGCAGAACGGAGTGAGACGCGGCGACGCCGTTGCCGTGAGCATGCCGAAGGGACCAGACCAGGTCATCGCGGTGCTCGGAACGCTCGCCGCCGGCGCCAACTACGTACCGATCGGAGTCAATCAGCCCACCGCCAGGATCGAGCGCATCACGCGAACCGTGCAGCCTCGGTTGTTCCTCAGCAGCCTGCCCGACCTGAACGACCTCGCCCCACTCCCGGAACCTTCCCCGACAAAGGCTTCGGAGACGGCGTACACGATCTTCACCTCGGGCTCCACCGGCGAACCCAAAGGCGTACAGATGAGCCATCGAGCCGCCTGGAACACGATCGCCGACATCAACGCGCGGTTCGGGATTACAAAGGCTGATCGGGTTCTGTCGATCTCTGCGCTCGAATTCGATCTGTCCGTGTATGACATCTTCGGGCTTCTCACCGCTGGCGGGGAGGTGATCTGTGCGCTGGAGCACCAGCGGCGTGACCCTGACGAATGGCACGGCCTCGTCCGTCACCACGGCGTGACCGTCTGGAACACCGTGCCGCAGCTGCTGGACATGTACGTCACCGCGGCAGCATGGCACCCAGACACCAGCTCGAGTCTGCGGACCGCTTTCGTGTCCGGGGACTGGGTGCCACTCGACCTGGCCCATCGCCTCGCAAAGTCTGCTCCAAACGCACGGCTGATCGCGATGGGCGGCGCGACCGAAGCAGGTATCTGGTCGAACTTCTACCCGGTCGCCGACGGTATCGACGGATGGCCGAGCGTGCCCTACGGAACTCCGCTCGGCGGGCAAGCGTTCCGGGTGGTCGACGGTGTTGGACGGGACTGTCCGGATTGGGTGCCCGGTGAACTGTGGATCGGAGGCGACAGCCTGGCCGACGGGTACTTCGGGGATCCGCAGCGAACACGAGAACGCTTCCCTGTCGTGGGCGGCCACCGTTGGTACCGGACCGGTGATCTCGGCCGGTACCGGTCGGCGGGATTGCTCGAGTTCCTCGGACGTGACGACGGTCAGGTCAAGGTGCGCGGGCATCGCATCGAACTCGGCGAGATCGAGACGGCCTTGCGGGACCACCCCGATGTTGTCAGCGCCGCCGCCGTGGTGCTGCGGGGCACAGCTGATCGGATTGCCGCCGCGGTTGTTGCCCCCTCGGCCGATGACGAGCGAGACGCGGATGGCGGCCTCAATCTGGACGCGATCGCTCGGCATGCTGCGGGTCTCCTCGCACCCACCATGCGCCCAGACGTTGTCGTCGAGCTTCCGGCCATCCCGCTGACTGCCAATGGCAAACTCGACCGCGACGTAGTTGCCACCAAGATCCTCGCGATCACGAACGCGGAACCCGGAGCACCGGCCTCGCCCGAGCCAAGCAGTCGGTCCGATGAGCGTGTGGAGCAGGTGGCCGCGGTATGGGCGGAGGTTCTCAGCCTGCCGACCTTGCCCGCACCATCTGACAGTTTCTTCGCCCTGGGTGGCGACAGCCTCGCCGCTACCCGGGTCGTGGCTCGGCTACGGGACGCGCCGAGCACGGGCAGGGCACTCGGCGGTGTCGGAGTCGGAGCGCTCTTCGAGCATCCGGTGCTCGCCGACTTCGCCGAACGTCTACGCCCGGCCATCTCAGATGCTCCCCCGTTGCAGCTAGAACCGGATCTGGCCCAGCGGCACGAGCCTTTCCCGCTCACCGACGTGCAACTAGCCTATCTGCGTGGCCGCGCTCCGGGGATGCCGCTGGGCAACATCGGCACGACCTACTACCTGGAACTAAGCGCCGAGAGCGTGGACACTGGCCGCTGGCAGCAGGCCTGGCGTCGCATGATCGACCGACACGACATGCTTCGGGTGATCGTCGAGGGCGAACAGCAGCGCATTCTCCCGCCGGAGGATCTACCGGCTCCACCGGTGAGCATCGGCCGCGCCGACGATGAGCAGTCGGCCTCGGCCAGGCTCCACGAGCTGCTTGCACGTTCCTCGTTCGATCTGTCGACGTGGCCGACGTTCGCGACCGCGCTCATCCGTCATCCCGGCGGAGTGCGCGTGGGAATCGCAGTCGACTATCTGCTGCTGGACGGGTTCAGCGTCCAACTTCTCCTCACAGAACTCGCCGCGTGCTACCTCGACCCGGAGACGTCGCTTCCCGAGCTTGACGTGTCTTTCCGTGACTACGTCCTCGCAGTGGACACTTCCCCGGCAGACCGAGAAGCATCCGTCTCGTACTGGACGGACCGGCTGGAGAGCCTGCCACAGGCCCCGCACCTACCGGTAGCCGTCGATCCGGCACAGATCGACGCGCCCGTCTTCCAACGGCGTGCCGGACGGTTGGAAGCCGAGCAGTGGACCCAGGTCAAGCAGTGGTGCCGGCAGGCCGGCGTGACGCCATCCTCGGTGCTCTTGGCCTGCTATTCGCATGTGCTCTCTGCGTTCAGCGCGCGGCCCGAGCTCACGCTCAATCTGACCCTCTTCGACCGTTCCCGCGTTCATCCGCACATCGACCGCGTGCTCGGGGATTTCACGAGTCTCACGCTCTTGGAGCATCGCCCGACCGCTGAGGAGAGCCTCGCCGATGCGGCACAACGGCTGCAACGCCAGCTCGCCTCAGACCTCGATCACCGGGGTGTCTCGGCGTTGTGGGTCCAGCGAGAGCTGGCCCGAAGAACCAGCCCTACCGAGGCCGCGATGCCGGTCGTCTTCACCAGCACGCTGGGCCTGTCCGATGACGTTCTCGACCGGCTCCGTCCACCATTTCCCACATTCGTCGGCGGCGCGTCCCAGACCCCACAGGTGTGGCTCGACCATCAAGTCATGGAACAATCCGGAGCCTTGCTCTATCACTGGGATGCCGTTGAAGGTCTGTTCGCCCCCGGACTCCTGGACGACATGTTCGAGGAGTATCGGCGCCTGTTGGAACAACTTCCGAACGCCGACCTGTCTGCTGTCAGGACCCGCACGGCTGAATCCGCTCCCAGCCTCACGACCCCAGTGGAAGTCGCGGCCATCGACGCGTCCCCGAACGGGGATGCTACCCTCTCACAAGACCAGGTCGGCGCGATATGGGCTGACGTACTCGCTGTCGCTGAGGTCAACACTCACGACAGCTTCTTTGCCCTCGGGGGCGACTCCCTCCTGGCCACCAGGTTGATCGGACGCCTGCTCGATGCCGGGGCGACAGGAGTGCAGGTCGCCGATATCTTCACCCGCCCCGTGCTCGAGGACTTCTACACCGGCCTCGCTACGCGGACCCCACGTCAGGATCGACGGCGGCGAGTCGTGCCGAACCCGGCGGAGATGACCGAGCCGTTCGAGGCCACCGACGTGCAACGCGCGTACTGGGTCGGCCGTCATAGCGACCTCGCCCTGGGCGGGGTCGGTGCCTACTACTACAGCGAGTTCGACGGCGCCAAGGTGGACATCAGCCGCCTCGAGCAGGCGTGGAACACTCTCGTACGCCGCCATGCCGAGTTGCGTAGCGTGTTCACGCCCGACGGCCGACAGCAGTTTCTGCCATCTGACCAGACGGTTCTGCACGTGCCACACACGCAGCTGGACGCCACCACTGCGCCCGAGGCCGTGAACCAGGAACTGGACACACTGCGCGATCGCCTCTCGCATCGCGTGCTCGACCCCGGCCGATGGCCCCTGTTCACGGTCGAAGCGGTCACCTACCATCAGCTCGGTCAGCAGCGCACACGGGTCGGCATAGGACTGGACAACATCATCCTCGACGGCCTGTCGATGATGATCGTCTTTTCCGAACTCGAAGAACTCTACCGCGATCCCGGTGCCTCACTGCCCGAGAGGGAACTGACGTTCCGCGACTACCGCGTTCAGGTTGAACCATCGGACACACAACTGCGCGCCGATCGACAGTACTGGCAGGAACGTCTGGACAGCATCCCGCCTGGACCGCAGTTGCCAACACTGGTCGACCCCGACACAGTGACGCAACCCCGTTTCCGGCGCTGGCAGCGCCGCATCCCCGCGGAGACCTGGAAAGCGGCCCTGCAGAACGCCCGCCACCTGGGGCTCACCCCAGCGGTGGTCCTGTTGTCCAGCTACGCGGAAGTGCTCGGCCGATGGAGCACCAGTTCAGAGTTCAGCGTGAACGTGACGCTGTTCGACCGGCAGGAAGTTCACCCGCATATCGATCGCATTCTCGGTGACTTCACCTCGCTGCTCCTCGTCGAGATCAGAACCAGGCCCGGCGACACGCGCGGCGTACGGGCTATTCGCCTCCGCGATCAGCTGGCCTCCGATCTAGAGCATCGCTCGGTCTCAGCAATCTGGGTGCAGCGTGAACTGGCCCGCCGACGCGGTGCCGTGGCCGGCGCCTCAGTGGTCTTCACCAGTGGTCTCGGGCTGGGTACGGCGATGTCCCTCGATCCGGGGCCTGGCTTTCCTGACCGGATCTGGGGCATCTCGCAAACCCCACAAATCTGGCTCGACCATCAGGTTTCGCAGACTCCCGACGGAGAGCTGGTTATCCAGTGGGATGCCGTAGAAGGGTTGATTGCGGCCGAAGCCATCGGGTCCATGTTCGACGAATATGCCCGGCTCGTCTCAGCAATCGCCGATCCGGGTTGGGCCGACTCCCGTCCAGGCCTACCGGCAGCATCCGCGTCCCACCTCGCCCAACCAGCATCGTCTCCTCAGGGGCCCGTCTCGATACGAGGCGAGAGTTCCCCAGTCGCCGAGGCAGGCAAGCCCCGCCCCGGCGTCGAGTCGACTGTTGCCCGGATCTGGGAGGAGCTCCTCGGGTCGACCGGGATCGATCGTGTTGCTGACTTCTTCGGTCTGGGCGGCGATTCCCTCGTCGCTACCCGCATGGTTGCCCGAGTGCGCGCTGAGGTGGGGATCGAACTGAGCCTTCGCGAATTCTTCGCTGACCCAACGATCGCCGCGGTGGCTGCGACCGGGATGGGACCACATGGTGGGCAGATGCAGGCCGGGACTGAGGATTTCGAGGAAGGAGAGCTGTGAACGCCAACGCACTGATTACCGAACTTGAACATGCCGGGGTGCATCTCTGGCTTGACGGCGACAAGCTCCGGTTCCGCGGGCCCCGCGGTGTCATGAGCCAGGAACGACGCGAGCAAGTTTCCGCACGACGTGACGAGATCATTCAGCTGTTGCGCCAGCAGGCATTGCCCGAGGCCATCCCCGAGCCGGATGCCTGTCATGCGCCCTTCCCCTTGACCGACGTGCAGGCCTCATATCTGCTCGGGCGGGTGCGGGGGAACCGACTCGGTGGGGTGGGGTGCCACAGCTACATAGAGATCTCTTTCCGCTCCCTGGACGTGGACCGCCTCGAACGCGCATGGCAGGCAGTCATCGATCGGCACCCGATGCTTCGTGCAGTCATTTTGCAGCGTGGCGAACAGCGTGTGCTGCCAGAGGTACCGCGCTACAGAATTGCGGTCACGGACCTACGTGGCGCTGATCGGGAAGCGTGCCAGTCGCATCTGACGCGAACGCGCGCCGAAATCGATCACACCGTGTACGTCACGCATGAATGGCCCCTATTCACACTCCGGATCACAAGGCTGCCGGATCAAGACATCCTGCATCTGTCGATCGACATGCTCATCGCCGACTTCGTCAGCATCCAACTGCTCCTGGCTGATCTCGACCGAAGCTATTCCGGGGTCGACACCGATGAGCCGAGAGTCACGTTCCGCGACTATGTGTTGGCTCATCGCCAACTGCCTCAGCATCCAGAGTGGAGGCGCGACCGCAGTTACTGGCTCGACCGCATCGATACCCTCCCCTCGGCACCGGAATTGCCCGCGGCTGGAGATGGCACACCCGTCGCCGGCCCCGCCCCTGTCGAGGACTCCCATCCTCGCTTCACCCGTCGAACGCTGCGGTTGTCACCGCAGTCGTGGGCTGCACTGCGAGAAGCCGGCCGCAACCACGGACTCACTCCCTCGGGAACACTGCTGTCCGCCTACGCCGAAGTGATCGGGCGCTGGTCACGACACGACCGGTTCTCCCTCAATGTCACCTTGCAGGGGCGCCTGCCCCTACATCCTGATATCGATGCTGTCGTAGGCGATTTCACCTCGGTGATCCCCTTGGCCGTGGATCATTCGGCCGCGACCTACGTCGAGCGGGCCATGGCCGTGCAGAATCAGCTCGCCGACGACCTCGACCATCGAATGTTCTCCGGCATCGAGGTCCTGCGTGAACTCGGTCGCCGTCACGGGTCCGAGACCGCACTCATGCCCGTCGTGTTCACCAGCGCACTCGGGCTCACCCGCACAACCGAGTCAGACACAGGTCCCACCGAGGGCACTGCAGACGGTCTCATGACGGAAGCGACCGCCCGCTACGGCATCAGCCAGACTCCACAGGTTCACTTGGACTGCCAGGTGCTCGAAGACCGCGGCGGCCTCGTCGTCAATTGGGATGTCCGCGACGGCGCCTATCCAGCGGGCGTCATCGAGGACATGTTCGCCGCGTTTGAGTCACTTCTCCACGTCCTCGCCGGAGGGCCTGCGTCTACCGAGGGACCCAGTGATCGGGACCCCGCTTCACTCCAAACATGGGAACTGCAGTGCCCCATACCGGTGCCGGAATCCCAACTACGCACCCGGGAAAACCTCAACCGCATCACCACCCCCGCAGCTCCCGGACCGGACGCCGGGCTCGTACATAGTCCACTCCTCGCCGCCGCGCACCGCACCCCGGACGCACCGGCGATCATTGCGCCGGACACAACCCTGACGTACCAGGAACTCGTCAGCGCCGCCGCCCAACTGGCAACCCTGATCCCAGACCACGACTCGCCGGTTCCAGTAGCAGTGGCGCTCGACAAGGGGGCCACGCAGATCGCGGCCGTGATCGCCGTACTGCTGGCCGGACGACCCTACCTGCCTCTCGATCCACGACAGCCGCTTACACGGCAGATGAGCATTGTTGACGACGCCGGCGTCGACGTGCTGCTCACGGACGGCGCCGATCCTCACACATGGCCCGATGCCCTCACTGTGGTCCCCATCGACCATATCCCTGCCCCGGACACAGCCGCCCTGGTCCCGGCCGGCAGCACCGGCCCGGACGAGCTCGCGTATGTGATCTACACATCAGGTTCGACGGGCCGCCCGAAAGGCGTCGCGGTGTCCCATCATGCGGTTCGGGCGACACTCGACGATATTGTCGACCGATTCCAGTTACACCCGCAGGACCGTGTGCTCGGTCTCTCCGGTTTGAGCTTCGACCTGTCCGTGTTCGATATCTTCGGCACCTTTGCAGCAGGGGCCGCGGTCGTGTTGCCGGAGTCGCACCGGCGCGGTGATCCCGCTCGCTGGGCCCAGCTCATCGATGACCATGGTGTGTCGGTGGTCAATAGTGTTCCGGCTCAGCCTCAGATGCTCGTCCAGTACTTGCGCTCGCAGCCAGAGAGCGGGCGTGCGCTTCTCGAATCGGTGCGCTTGATCATGATGAGCGGAGACTGGATACCCACTTCCTTGCCCGGCGAGCTCTCGGAGGTGTTGCCGCAGGCGCACCAGGTCAGCCTCGGCGGGGCGACCGAGGCATCCATCTGGTCGATCTTCCATCCCATAGCCGAGGTCCCGCCACATTGGCGCAGTATTCCGTACGGGGTGCCGTTGCTGGCCCACAGCTTCGCCGTCCGTGACGAACACGGCCATGATCAGCCCGATTGGGTACCCGGTGAGTTGTGGATCGGCGGGGACGCTCTTGCCACCGGTTATTTCCGTGACGCCGACCTGACCGCTGTCCGGTTTATCACCGATCCGCTGTCCGGGGCTCGCATGTACCGCACCGGCGATATCGGACGGTATCTACCCGGCGGGATCATCGAGTTCCTCGGCCGCGAAGATCAGCAGGTCAAGATTCGAGGGCACCGGATCGAACTGGCCGAAGTGGAGACGGCGATGCAAACCTTCCCACCGGTCGCTGCCGCTGCGGTCATCGTTGACGGTGACCGGGCCCTGGAACGTCGGCTGGTCGGTTTCTACACTCGCGACCATCAGCGCGAGGCTGCTGTACCCGATCAACAGCTCGCAGTCGCCGCGAAGGATGCTGCCGCTGGCATCGTGAATGGAACCGACCCGGATCGGCTGGCAGAGTTCGCGGACCGGATGGACCGGGCAGCTCGGTTGTCCATGACATGCGCCCTTCGTGAACTCGGCCTGTTCTCTGACCCCGAGGTCGCGTACAGCACCGAAGGGCTGCTCACGCAGTCCGGGGCCACCCCTGCCAACCGACGGGTGGTGCGGCGTTGGCTGCGGATGCTCGCTGCCGACGGTCTCGTCACCCGCACGCCGGAGGGCGACTGGACCAGATTGGCCCCGGTGACGCGCCAGGATGTCCAGGATGCGTGGGACTCAGTGGAGCAGGCGCATCATGGCTTGGACGACGGGGCCGAGCTCATCACGTTCTTGCGTTCGTGTGCCCAGGAGCTGGCCGACCTGGTGCGCGGCGAGGATTCTGCCCTGTCTCTGCTGTTCCCGCACGGCGATATCGGAACGGCCGAGGCGGCGTATAAGGACAACATCATCAGCAGATACGTCAATCAGGCTGTGACGGCCGTGATGAGGACACTTGCCGACCAGCACACGGGAACTCTGCATGTGCTCGAAGTCGGTGCTGGCGTCGGAGGGACGACCGCTGACGTCGTCACGGCACTCGCCGGCACACGAATCGACTACTTGTTCACTGATCTGTCGCGGTTCTTCCTTACCGACGCGCAGCGGCAGTTCTCCAACGTGCCGGGGATGCGATACGGGATTTTCGACATCAATGCCGACCTCGACGGACAGGATGTCGAACCAGGCAGTTACGACGTGATCCTGTGCGCGAACGTCCTGCATAACGCCGCGTCGGCCGATGTGGTCATCGACCGGCTTCGTGCCCTCCTCGTTCCTGGTGGGCGACTCGTGTTCATCGAGACTGTGCGCGAGAACACATCGGTGATGATGTCGATGGAGTTCTTGATGACCTTTGACGACACCACACGCCCGGACTTCGCCGATGCGCGACACGGGCAAGATCGTATCTTCCTGACTCGCGATGAGTGGCTTGATGTTCTGCACCGGGCAGGCGGGGCCATTGAGGTCTGCCTCCCCGATGATCGGGTCATGGAACAGTTCGGGCAGGCCGCATTCTGTGTGCGGTTCGGCTCCGACGTCGACGGCGTCCAGGATCATGGCCTCTCCGAGTGGCTGTCCGAACGGTTGCCCGAACCGATGGTGCCCTCACGCCTGATCCCGGTAGATGCGCTCCCACTCACGGCGAACGGGAAGGTCGATCGAGCTGCTCTCGCCGCGCGTGTGCCACGCTCGCAGCCTGCCGCCATAGGAACCAGCGATGCACCGCGTGACGACCTCGAGCGGCGCCTGGCCACTATCTGGGCGGAGTTGTTGGGGCTCGAGACTGTGGGCCGAAATGACGACTTTTTCGCCCTCGGCGGTGACTCGCTGCTGATTGCCCGGCTCGCTGAACAGTTGCGGACTTCGGTCCCGGAGGCCTCTGACATCACGTGGGAGGCACTGATCCCGGAGCTGATGTCACGGCCGACGGTCATGGACCTCGCCGCCCAACTGCGCCGTGCCGACTCCCCACGACCCCTGCGTGTATTGCGTGGCGCCTCCGCCACGTCGGAGCGTCGGCGGGTGCTGGTGCATGACGGAAGCGCGACCCTGCTGCCATACCGGTCCCTGATCGCTTCGCTCGATTCCGATGTTCCACTACTCGGCCTGGCCCCGCCACGGCTGGACGAATACCTCGCCCGTCCAACCGAGAACCTCGTGACCGGGCTGGCAGAAGAATACGCAGAACTACTGGCCGGAGGTCCTCCGGTCGAGCTTATCGGCTACTGCATGGGGGGCATGACCGCACTGGAATTGGCACGCGAACTCCGCCGCCGCGGGACACATGTCCAACGCCTCACCGTGATCGGCAGCCACCGCGTTCCCTACTTGGTCGAAGAGCCCGGACTGGTCGAGTACGGGTATGCCAGGTTACGCGGCATCGACCCGTCCGCCGTGGGCCTGCCTGCCGATCCTGGTGCTGTCGGCCACGAAGTACGGGTGGCGCTGGACCGGCATGGGCTCGTGCCCAAGGGCAGCCTCGACGCAGTGCTCGGGTCCTATCTCACCGCTACCCGCGCCGAGCGCGTCTCCGCACTGGCCGCGCAGACCGGAGACACAGCCGAGCAGTTAGATCAAGGGCTCACCGTGTTCACCCATAGCATCACCGGGGTCGTTCAATGGCGCCCGGACCCCTACGACGGGCCGGTGGAGTTCTTGAGCCATGCCTCCGACGTGCCCTTCCTCCCTGGCGTCGTGGACGAGCCCACAACCTTCTGGCGAGAACTGTGCGGCCCCTCATTGACCATCCATGACATCCCCGGCGACCACTTCGCATGCTTGCACGATCCCCACGTCGACACGGTGGCGGCATGGATCGAGCACCGAGACCAGCAGGCCGAACGATGATCGGCATCATCGGCGCCACCGGGATGGTCGGCGCAGCCGTTGCAGAGCGACTCCACTCAGCTGGCTTCCCGATTCGACTCGGCGGCCGTCGGAGGTCAGCGATCAACCATCCAACGCACGCTGACATCGAGAGCACACAGGTGGACATCACCGACCCGGTCTCCCTCGATGCCTTCTGTCGGAACTGCTCGGTCGTCGTCAACTGTGCTGGCCCGTCCTACAGGATCCTGGATACCGTCGCTCGCGCTGCCTTCAGCAATGGAGCACATTACGTCGATCCCGCAGGCGACGATCCCGTCTACACTCGTCTCGAACAACCCCCTGGTCCACAGAGGGCAGCGGTCGTCTCTGCCGGGCTCTTGCCCGGCGTCAGCGCTATGATTCCGTCCTGGCTCGCCACCCGATTCGACGAGCCCATCCGTCGCCTTTCCTGCCTCGCTGGCGGCATCGCACCATTGTCCGATGCCGCCGCTGCAGACTTCCTCCTCAGCGAGGAAGCGGGAATAGGCCAGCCGCTGGCCGACTGGTCCAATCATCAACGCCGGACCGCGGCTCTACGCCCAATCCGACAAATCAATCTGCCGTTCTTCCCCGGCAGCGTATCGGCATTTCCGTACCTGCCAACTGAACTCGAGCGAGTGTGTCACCGGTACAAGGTGCCGGAGGCACGATGGTTCAACATCTTCCCAGCCGGTCAGGCCGAACAGGTCATCGCCACGCTCGGACCCATACCTGATACCGGCCTCGACGACGCCGTCGCTCAACTGCGAAGCGCCGTCGT
Organism: Brevibacterium sp.; assembly: GCF_052105255.1. Classification (NCBI taxonomy): domain Bacteria; kingdom Bacillati; phylum Actinomycetota; class Actinomycetes; order Micrococcales; family Brevibacteriaceae; genus Brevibacterium; species Brevibacterium sp. The sequence continues at coordinate 42,090 of NZ_JBQDYQ010000017.1, read as the reverse complement.
ACACGACATGCAGGGCCAGGCTCCATATCACAGGATCGTGGTGCAAGCCGCCACCGATGCCGGTGAAGTCCGCACCACGGTCCTCAGCTGCGAAGACGGGTACCAGGTGACCGCGTTCGTCACTGCCACGGTGGCAACGCTTGTCCACTCCGATCAGATCCCAAATGGCGTCTATCGGGCCGAGGATATCCTCGATCCATCCGACATCATCACATCCCTCCACGGCCTACAGGGTGTTTCAGTGATCGAGATCGGTCCTAGCCTTGAACTCATTGATCCCACCCAGGCCCAGACTTCCACGCATGAGGAGGAAGGAGAGCTTTGACTCGACCTCACGACACTTGGTTACGTCCGCTGACGAGCCCTCATACGCCTGACATGACCGTGATCTGCCTACCCCACGCCGGTGGAGCGTCAAGCTATTTCCGACGGTGGATACCTGTCACACCCGAACGGGTCGAACTCCTCGGCGTTCAGTATCCCGGCCGCGAGGACCGGATATCCGAGCCTGTGCCAGGGACCGTGTCAGCACTCGCTGACGAGGTCGCGGCCGCCGTTGCCAGTGAACTTCGAGAGCGCCCCAGACCACGGTGGGCACTCTTCGGGCATAGCCTCGGAGCAGCCATTGCCTTCGAAGTCACCCGACTCTTGGAAAACCAAGACCTCCAGCCTGACCGTCTGATCGTGTCTGCCCGGCACGCACCGCACATCCGGAGGGCAAGCACCTTGCACCTTGCCAGCGATGACCAGCTCGTCGCCGATCTGCGTCGGCTCGGTGGGACTGCTTCGCCAGTCCTGGACGATCCCGAGATCCGTTCGCTGCTGCTCGCCACGATCCGGGCCGATTACCAACTCGCGGAGACCTACCAGCCAAGCGCGTTTGAACCGCGCCGTGCTCTGACCGTGGCGTGCACTCCTATGATCGAGACGCCGGTCACCGCAATCGTCGGCGATCGTGACTCAGAAGCCAGCCCGGCCGACGGACGAAAATGGGCGGCCGTCACCCGTGGCTTTTTCGAGATCCGGGTGCTGCGCGGCGGACACTTCTATCTCGCCGAAGATCCTCGAACGGCCGTCAGCGAAGTCACCAGTGCAATAGCACCCGAGCTCACCAACTGGCCGTCCACCCCGTAATTGTGCCTGCCACCCACTGTTCGAGACCAGGAGCCTCCAAATGACCCTCACACCACCTATCCGACCATCCGGCCTGACCCCGTGGCCGAACGACGCCGCCCTGACCTACCGACGAGCTGGAGCGTGGGCAGACCGCCTTCTCACCGAGTCATTCAACGACTGGTGTCTCAGGAGTCCTGACGGCATTGCCGTGATAGCAGGCGCGGAGAAGCTCACATACACGCAACTCGCCACCAGAGTTGCCCGCCGGGCGGCAGGGTGGGCTGGCCATGGCATCCGTTCGGGTGACCGGGTACTGGTGCAGGTGCCCAACCGTATCGAGTTCCCGATCGTGTTGCTGTCACTCATCCGTGTCGGCGCCGTGCCGATCCTCACCATGCCGGCGCATCGACACAGGGACATAACCGCCCTCGCGAGACGCTCTGGAGCCGTTGCCTACGTGACCGTCGATCGTGAGCGGGGTTTCGACTACCGGAATCTCGCTGCCGAAGTACAGTCAGCAGCTCCTCAACTTCGATACGTCTTCGTCGACGGAGACCCGGGACCGCACATATCGCTGGCACGCGTCGACGCGGACCCTGCGAGTATGCCAAGCGATGACGGAGCAGACCCGAGCGACATCGCGCTCCTGCTGCTGTCCGGTGGCACTACCGGCGTACCGAAGCTCATTCCGCGCACCCACAACGACTACGCCTTCAACGCCCGCGCCTCCGCCGAGCTCTGCTGCTTCGACTCCCACACCGTCTACCTTGCCGCTCTTCCGGCAGCGCACAACTTCGTACTCGCATGTCCCGGAATTCTCGGTACATGGGCGTCCGGCGGCACCGTGGTTCTGGCGCCATCGCCCGCACCAGACGAGTGCTTTACCCTCATCGCGCAACACCAGGTCACGCATACCGCGCTCGTTCCCTCACTCGTGCAAGTCTGGCTCGACGCCGCCGAATGGGAGCACCCCGATCTGTCCAGCATGGACCTGTTGCAGGCCGGCGGCTCACGACTGTCCGCCAGTCTTGCCCGGCGCGCTCGAACTGACTGGCAGCTGACTGTGCAACAGGTTTACGGCATGGCCGAAGGACTGCTCAATTTCACCCACCTTGATGACCCCGACGACATCACCGATAACACCCAAGGGCGCCCTTTGTCCTCCCTGGATGAAATCCGGATAGTCGACGAACACGGGCAAGACGTGCCTGCCGGTGAGGAGGGCGAGCTCTGGACCCGAGGTCCCTACACCATCCGCGGATACGTCGCCGAGGACGAGGTCAACCAACGAGCCTTCTCGAGCGAGGGCTTCTATCGTTCTGGCGACCGCGTTCGACGCTTGGGCAACGGAAACTTGGTCGTCTCCGGTCGAGTCAACGAAACAATTAGCAAAGGCGGGGAGTCCATTGCCACTGATGACATCACCGACATCCTACGAGAACACCCCGCTATCGACGACTGTGCAGTAGTCGGGATCGCAGGTGACGGAGTGGATCAGCGGATCTGCGCAGTCATCGTCCCCTCAGGTACCCCGCCGGTCCTCACGCAACTGCGGGAGTTTTTGCTGGCTGAAGGGATCGCCGCTCACAAACTCCCTGACGTCGTCGAATGCATGCCCGCACTTCCGCTCACGACCATCGGAAAAATAGATTCCAACGCCATCCGCCAGAACCTCGGCCTGAAGAAGGAATAGACCGACAGCCCGAAACCATCCGAATAGCAAAGACACAAACCTACCATGGATGAGAGACTGTACAGTCCCGATGGCTTTCGCGCACTACTTCCTGTCACCTTCGCTGTCGAGGAGACTGACAAGGATGTGAGCGAATCGGAGCTCTTTCCCGAGGAGAAAGTACAGGTGATGGATGCCGTCCGATCGCGACGCCGGGAATTCGCAACCGTACGCGTTTGTGCCCGCCAAGCTCTAGGGAAACTCGGATGGCCACCTGTTTCCATCCTATCCGGTCGGCGGCGCGAACCAATTTGGCCCGAAGGCATTGTTGGGAGCATGACGCACTGCGACGGCTACCGAGCCGCCGCAGTTGCATCGAAGACCGACGCGGTTGCAGTTGGAATCGACGCCGAGATCAACGAGCCACTACCCGTGGAAGTGGTGGATTTGATAATGGCCGGACACGAAGCACAAGCACTCAGCATACTCGCCTCATCCGATCCGCAGATTGCCTGGGGTCGCCTCCTTTTCAGTATCAAGGAGAGCATCTATAAGGCCTGGTATCCACTGACGGCGTCGTGGCTCGATTTCGCCCAATGCGAGGTATCAATCGGGGCCAATACCTTTACAGGACGCCTCTGCGTTCCGGCTCCCGCAGTAAACGGCATTGACCTAAGTTGCATACGAGGACGCTGGACAGTTTACCGCGAGCATCTCCTGACGGCGGCTCTTGTGGGGTAAGTCACATGCTGAACTAATAAATAAGTCCAGCCACTCACTCGCTATGTCCGGCCGCCAAGCCAATCACCATCACCCGCTCAAATAATCACTCTCTGCCTGAATACTTTCAATCCTCGTTGAAGGCGATGAACTGACTGGGCAGATGACACAGATTTGAAGGAGAAGAAAATGCTATACCACCAGTGCGCTTCCGAGTCCGTCACCGAAGGACACCCCGACAAAATCTGCGGCTCAATCCTCGATGCGCTGCCCGAAAAAGGTTAGGGCGCGCGGGTCGCGGTCGAAACACTTGTGACGTTGTGGTCGTGGCCGATGTGCGAGGCGTGAAAATACTCCTCCGTGACCTGCTGCCCATCACGGGTGGCCGTGTATTCCTTGGGCTCGCCGAAAGTGGCCTCTCCCGGCCCACCCCGACGGCGACCAGCCGGCCACGGGGCAGTCATGCAGCGAAGGACTTCTCGGTGCCCGGCTGGGTGCCGGCGCGCAATAGCTCCTCGATCTCGGCGCGATCGGTGCGCAGTTGGGCGGCGTCGGCACGGGTGGGCCAGGCGCGGAGTTTCGTGATGATCGGGCGTGCGGTGCGCAGCATGACCACCCCGGTCCCGAACGGCATCGTGCGCAGCGTGTCCGGCGGCAGGATCGGCACCCTCCGGAGGGAGCGCTGGTTCGAATGCGACCCGTAGGCATCGGTGCTCACCGAGTCGGTGGTCTCGTCCCGGTCCCCCACGAGGGTGGAGACGTCTTGGAGGTCCTTGGAGTTGCTCGCCCCGCCGAGGAGGATCTTCACAATCGAGGCATCCCAGAGCGCGTTCGCATTGTTCTCGCCCCACTTCTCCCTCGCCTGCGCCAGAGACTGCAACACCGGCAAACACGTGATCCCAGTACCCCCGCCTTCGGCCATGAGCACCGGCAGCGCCGGCAGCGGCGCCAAGTTCCCAATCTCGTCCAATGCCAACAGCAGGGCCGGGTCCATCCGGGCCCCGGCGGAGCGGGCCGCGAGCTTCCGGGCGGTCTCGACGAGGTCTTCGATAAACGCGGCCACGAGGGCTGCGGCCGCACCCGATCCGCTGCCAGTAGCCAGCAGATACAGGGTCCCGTTGGCGGTGAGGAACTCCTCCGGGTCGAACTCTTCGTCAGGTCCCGGTGACACGGCATCGAGCACGCGCGGATCGGCCAAGGCGGCGAAGGCCAGGGACACGCCTTGCCAGATCGAGTCCCTCGTGCGGGGGTCGGCCTGGACCATCGCATCGAGGGAATCGGCCCACCCATCGGCAGCATCCGGATGGGTCGAGAGGATACGGACCGCGTCGGCAGCCGAGGTGGGGTTGAACGCCCACTGGTAGACGGTGCGTGCACCCTGCCCGTCGAGGGCTGCGGCATGGAGCATGGCCTGGATCGCGGCGGTGGTCTTGCCCTCCCAGAAGCCCCCATCGGAGACGCCGCCGAAGTTCGCTGCCGTCGCCAGGCCCTTGGCCCGGATCATCGCCGTCAGCGGGTCGGCGCAGCCGCGGACCGGGCTCCACCGCATTCCCGCCGGCAGGCCGGGAGCCAGCTGCTGCGGGTCGAAGATCGCCACCGGCCCCTTACGCTCCCGTGCTTTCATCGTCACGGTCAGGTTGTCCGGCCGGGTCGAGGTCGCGATCACCGGGCCGGCGGCATCGAGGATCATGTTGATCACGATGTTCAGTCCCTTCCCGCTACGTGGCGGGCCAAGCAGCAGCATGGAGTCCTCGATCGTGGCCCACACCTGCCCGCCCCGCGTCGTGCCCAGCAAGTACCCGACGTCGCTGGGATCGACCCGCCCCGTCAACGACGGACGCAGCGTCGATGCCTTCTGGATGAGGGCTCTCCGGGAGGCCACGCGCGCGACTTCCTCTGCCGTCGCCGTCCCGTCCAGGCGATGGATCTGATTGCTCTGCCTCGACCGGCGCACGATCCGCCAGACCAGCCCGGCCAGCAGCGCGAAACCGGTGAGGGTGAGGAGCACGAGCGCCCAGAACACGAACGGGTTCAAGCCTGGTGCTCCCATCGCCGCCCCGGGGTCTAACGGGGAGGCGAAGACACCGATGCCGGTCGCGGGCCCGCCGGTCGGTTGCGGCCGGCCGGTGACGAACGCGGCCGCTGAGCCGATACCGCGTAGGAGCAAGGCGAGGGCGGCGAATCCGGCCAGAGCGCCGAGGGCGAGACTGACGAGTTGGTCATTGGGTGGGCGGTTGTTCACGAGCGGGTCTCCTTCGTGCCAGCCGGCCAGAAGAAGAGGCCGGGCAGCACTCAGGTGAGTGGCCGGATCGTCACGGTGCGCGAGAGGCGCCCGGCCAGCACCACCTCGACAGGCTCGGGCAGCTCGTCGACGTCGAGCTCGCCCCGGTCGATGAGGACACGGGTACGGCCACCGGCATCGGCGGAGGCGTGCCGGATGACGAGGGCGACGAGGACCTCCTCCCCGGAGGTGAAGTCCTCACCGGTGAGCTCGACCAGCCCCGACTCCTCCGCACCGTCGTCTGCCCTGTCGGTGTCGTCTTCGTCTGAGGTGTCGGACTCGGGCGGTGGCGGGTCGAGAATGTCGGCCAGGACGCGACCGCCGGGTTCATGCATTTCGACGCGCGTGGCGACCCCGAGAGCGCTGACCTGCTCGGCGATATGCGTCCAGAAATCAGCGCGGGCGATCGTGGTCGCGGTGGCCTTATCGCCGTTGGTAGTCACCACGAGGGTGTCCTCGTGGGCCTCGGCGACGATCAGCGGCAGCACCGGAGGGATCGCCTCTGCCCGGGCCGCGGTGTGCCTACCGGTAGACGTGCTGGAAGGGCGGGAGCGTTTCTGACGTGATCTCACACCCGGCAGGTATGTCGCCTGTCCGGCCAGTCCGCTTCTACGGTGCGTTCACAGCACTTAGCAGGCGAGCAAGCGCGAGACCCACGAGGAGGACACCCACGATCGCGCAGATGCCGCCACCGATGCGCAGGAGCCGCACGCCGCCACTCTCTGGGTCCGCATCGGTGGCGGCGAACACCGGAGGCCCGCTGACACTAGAACTTCCCTGCTGTGCTTGGGGCGCGGTCAGACGGCGTTCGACTCTGCCGTCGAGGTGGTGGATCTCGACGTGCGTGCGCCCGCCCAGCTGGCCTGCGAGCTCGTCGATCGCCGCGTCGAGCTCGCTGGTGTGGATCGGGGCGCAAGGCATGCGGGTGCCGTTGATCGTCGCGATCAGCCACGCCTCATCGTGGGCATCGAAACGAAGACGTTGCTGACCACCAGGGTGTGCTGTTCACGGGCCACCGCCCGGATGACGGAACGTAGCCTCCTTACGGTGGTGGATCTCTCCGGTCAGGTCTTTGGTGTGGGCTTCGGCGGCGGCGGAGCCTGCCCACCACCGCTGTTGTTCGCGGGCGGGGTCTGCGGCTTCGATGCAGGCGCGCTCGGCGCCGGCGTGGTGGGGTGCGCGGGCGGCACTGACCGGTCAGGTGGTGGCGTGGCCTGCCCCTCGCTGGCGGCTCCGGCGTGGCTGTCGGCGGTGCGGCCGATCGCGTCGCCGAGCTTCGGGCCGGCCTCCGCTGCGCCCTTGGCGATCTTCGCCCCGGCGACTGCGGCGATCCCGACCGGACCTGCCGCTGCAGCACCCGCCCCGGCTCCCGCTCCTGCACCGCCTCCGGCAGCGCCACCACCTGCGCTGCTCCCCGCCGCTCCGGCACCACCTCCGCCGCCCGGCGAGGGTTTGGGCCCACCCCCTGGCGGGGGCGGCGGATTCCCTCCACCACCATCGTTCTTGCTGTCTCCCCCGCCGTCGAGGATCTTCTGTGGCCCGCCACCGTCGGGCTTGCCGGGGAGGGGCATGGGCCGGTTCATGGCCTGCTTCGACTCTTGCTCCGCACTCATGACGTGGTACATGTCGAAGTCGACGAAGGAGATGAACTTGTAGACCATGCAGGGCGCGAACGCGGCGATGAACATCAGCACAATCCCCGCGATCGGATCCGCAATCGAACTGAGGTCCATATCGATCGGCGCGTTGACCTGATTGATCGCCACCAGGAACACCACGACGATCACGAGTTTGGAGAAGATCAGCGCAAGCACAAACGACGCCCACTTCCCGAACCACCCCTTCGTCGCATCCCACGACGCTCCCGATAGCGCGATCGGTGCCATCACGACGGCGACCAGGATCAGCGCCTTCCGGATCAGGAGGCTGAACCAGACGATTGCTGCCGCGCAGATCGCGAGGAAGCTGAGGAAGATGGTGATGATCGCGCCGGCTCCGGGTACGGTGAGGTTGATCGCGGTGAGACCTGCGACGAGGACCCCGATCTTCCCGCCCATCTCCTCCAACGTCGTCCCGGTCGCCTGGATGATCCCGATCGAGAGTTGGTCGACGATCTCGAGCAGTGTCGCGGTCAATGTGATGACCAGGAACGACCCGAGCACCGACTTCGCTAATCCGAGGGCGGCGCGGGAGAGGGCGGTGGGGTCGCGTCTGATGAGGCCGGTGATGAGTTGCAGGCAGAAGAAGATCAGCATGACGAAGATCGCAATCCCGAAGATCACGTTGTACACGCCGATGTAGCCGGCCCCGGTGATGTCGACCAGGGTGGTGGAGTCGAACAGTGCCCAGACGCCTTGGAAGATCCAGGACGCGGCCGCTCCGATCGCTTGGGCGAGCCAGTCGAATGGTGCAGCGACGAGGGTGGCTGCGCCTTCACCGACGGCGTCGCAGACGTTGCTGATGATGGGGACGTCACAGATACCAGCCACAACACCCCTCCCTTCTACGGGTCGAGATGGTGGTGGTTAGGAGACGGCCTGGCCGACGTTCCAGAAGAAGTTGATCAGCGTCACCGATGCGCCGGTGATGATCGCGGCCCCGCAGGAGATCAGCACCCCGACCTTCCCCCGTGACGCCAGATGTGGGTTGGAGGAGTTGGAGCCGAATCCCCATATGACGGCGGAGATGATGAGGGCGAGGACGGACAGGATCAGCCCGATCGTCATCACCGCGCCCACGACCGCGCGCAGAGCGGCGATGCCGGGCAGCCCGGAGTCGTTCGGGGTGATGTCCACATTCGCGGGCAACACCGCGGCGAGAGTGGTGAGAGTGTCGAGAACGGCAAGCATGGATGGGCTCCTTCACAAGCGATCGCCCCGTACTTGGTCGTGCGGGGTCACTGGGACAGGTGCGATGCCGGAACGCGCGACCAGGCTCAGAGGGTGTCTCCGAGGTTCAGGAGGAAGTTCATCCATGCCACTCCGGCACCTGCGAGGGCGGCGGCTCCGAGGGCGACGAACACGCCGACTTTCCCTTTCGCGGCGGTCTGCGGGTTCCCGGCGGAGGAGGACACTGCCCACACGATCCCGGAGACGACGAGCATGAGCACCGATACGATCAACACGATCGTGAGCAGCGCGCTGACGATCTCGATGAGGGTGGAGCGGCCTCTGACACTGGAGAGATCGGGGTAGACGTTCTCAGCTTGTAGCAGGGCCAAGGTGATGGCAGGCATACGGTTCTCCTCACGACAACGGGGCTGGGTGGGCACCGGTCAGGTGCGCCACCCACCCCGCCAGGCCTCCCTCAGCTCGGGTCAGGTGGTGCAGCCTGGCCCTCCACCGACCGGGGCGTCGATGCCCTCGACACCGCGTTCTGCGAGCCACGGGTCTGCGTCGACGGCGGGGGCGTTCGCGCCGTCGGGGTGGACTTGGAAGTGCAGGTGCGAGCCGGTCGAGTGGCCGCTGCTGCCGACGTCGCCGATGTGTTGGCCGGCGGTGACCCTGTCGCCAGTGGTGACGTGGATGCCGTGTGCCCACATGTGGATGTACTTCGTCGCGACCTTTTCGCCGCCGATGGTGTGCTCGATAGTGATCTGCCCCGAATACCCATCGACCATCCCCGCATAGGTGACCAGGCCGTCGGCGAGGGCAAAGAGGCTCGTCGCGGTTCGTGGTGAATGACCCTGCTGTGGCGGGTGTTCACGCTACGGTTCTCGCGGCGCTGGTCAGCAGGATACGCATCCGGTAGTTCTCCGGGTTGCGGAATCCGCGGCCGGTGCGTTTGATGTTCTTGATGCCGGTGTTCGCGGCCTCGACCTTCGCGGTGGTCGCGCCGGTGACGATGAGGACCTCGATCGCGTCCCACCAGGTCACGACGGTGTCGTACAGCTTCGTCGTCTCGGGCATGTTCGCGATCTGGGCGAAGTAGCCCATCCGCATTCGCTCCTGCCAGGCCTGAGCGAGGGTGTCGGTGGCCAGGAGGCGTCGGAGCTGCTCTTTGATGCCCCAGGCGGCGGAGAGCTCGTCGGTGGGGTCATCGGTGCGGAAGACGTCCTCGAGCCGCTCCCAGGCTCGCGGGGTGAGGGTGTCGCCGCCGCGTAGCAGCAGCATCCGGTGGGCCCAGGCCGGGTCGTCCTTGCGGCCCCGACGACCGCGATGGGTGCGGGCCAGGCGTTGACGGACGGTGGTGACCATGTCGTTTCCGAGCTTGACCAGGTGGAACTTGTCGACCGAGACCGCAGCCCGCGGCAGCCAGGTCCGTAGTGCCTTGCGGAACGCGGCCGAGGGGTCGATCGCGACGATCTCGATCCGCTCCCGCCACCGCTCAGAGCGTTGGCTGAGCCAGTCTCCGACGGCGGCGCTGTCGCGGCCGTCGACGATGCCGAGGACCTGCCCGGTGTCCAGGTCGACCAGCGTCGTCATCCACGGCTCGAACCGCCTCCAGGAGCCCTGATCGGTGCGGAACCAGCGCACCGACCGGTAGCGGTGCTCATCGATGCCCAGCCGCCTCACGCGCGTCGCCTCGACATCAGTCAGGACCACAGCAGCAGCTGCCAGGGCGGCCTGGACCAGCCACCACGAGACGCCATGGGCCCGGGCGACTTCCGAGGCTGCCCGGCCGGAGGTGATCACAGCGGAGACGACCTGGTCCCGTAGCCGGGACGTCGAGCGGGCGTATCGAGGGATCTGCACGGTGGCCTCCCAGAACGTGCCCCTGTCACAGCCCGGCTCGAGGCAGAACCAGCGCCGCTTGGCCCACATCACGACCGTCGCGCCGGCGACGGGAACGTCCCGGACCCGTTGTGACCGGCGCGAGTGAACCTTCGTCGCGAGCACCCCGCAGACCGGACAGCCCGGCGTGACGGTCGAGGTGATCACCACCCGCCGGTCCCCGTCGGGCAGGTCGGTGGCGTCGATGACGCGGTAGTTGGGCAGGTTGAAGATCGTGCTCGCAGCATCGCGCTGCGAACCAGTATTCTCGTGCACAGGCTCGTGGTCCTCTGGGATGTGGATGTCTTGACAACACCCATCACAGCAGGGCCACGAGCCGTTCTACGTGAGCGACGCGACGCTCCCCATCACCACGAACCGGGAAGAGCCCGTTTGCCACAGCACCGTCGTACGGCAGGCGCATGATCCCCCGATGCGCCCATTGCGCCGCTGGCGGTTCTCGCCGTGCGCTCCGTACATGTGTCTTCTCCGTCGAATAAGTGAGAGAGCCTGAACTCTGCGCTGACGCTAGCACACGAGTATCGTCTATCTCCACTCAAGGTACGTAGGCTTCTCGGCTATCGGGCGGGTGTAGCCGGAGAACACTCGATCAGCGCTACGCGCTCTCTCGCCGAAGCCGTGGCTGGGACGGCTGTCGCATCGACAGCTTGCTTGACATCGTCGACGGCAAGTGGCCACTTAACTCTCTGCCAGGCACCCGCATAGTATGCGGATTGCGGGCCGCTTCGATGACCCCGGTTCGACCCGCGATGTCGGCTTGGCGCTCGCAGTCACCGTCATGGGGATGGTGCTGGCGGCCGTCGCGGTCGGTGTACTACTCGCTGACTTACATCGGGTTCTTCATCCCCGCCGTTCTTGCGCTGGTGGGTGCGTGGCTCTCGTGCACGGTCATGTTCGTCATCGGCGCGGTTCTTGCGCTCATCAGTTTCAGGATCGTCGCTCTGAGCTGGCGCAGGCATCTTCCGTAGCGCGTCGCCGGGCATTGCCGTCCGATGCGACTGGCAGCGCAGTCGCTCCGGAGGCAGCCGCCAGGCTCAAAAGATGCTTGCGATCCGGCGGGCCTGTCGCTGTCAAGGCACGCCGTGCAGTCGAATGCAGGGAGAGTGGCATGGTGACGTCTGCGCTCGGGGTGCATGTGGTCTCGCCTTCGCACGGTCGCGCGATGATCAGGTTCGCCGCGTATTGCGACAGGTTGATCAGTATGGCAGCCATGAGCGGTCCGATCGCGAGTGTCGTCGCGACATCGAAGATGCTGAGATCGCGCGCGTCGCTTTTCCTCAGGGAGTATGCGGATGGACATCGCCATGCGGCGTCCCGGGATACGGAGGACTCGCCCGAAGTTGTGGGCTCTATCGAGCCAGTCTCCCGCGACACCTAGTCCGTCGTCCGCAACGGGCTATGTCATTATGCGGCGCCTGGAGGCGTTCAGTCCTCGTGACGTTCCTGCGGCTTCCTCCCAGTGGGCTCGCTACCGCTGTCGGGCGTGCCCGAGTCCGCCTCAGCACCCATTATCGGATTCACCAGAACGATGTCGGAGCTCGATTTCTCCGCCGTGCTCCGTCGGTCCCAGGTTGGGCGGCGCACGGCGTAAAAGACCAGCGGAGGGCCGCCCAGTAGCAGCACGACGACGGCGACGACCAGGGGGTAGGTGGCATCGGAGAGCCCAGAGAACCCGGTAGGGCGGATGAAGGCGAAAACGAAGGCTGCGGCGCAGGAGATGAAACCCAAGCCTGCCACCAGGGGCATCACAGGCGTCCGGTAGCTACGAACAACCCTTGGTTGCGTCCGGCGCAGCCGGATCGCGGCGGCGAACATCAGCATGTACATGATGAGGTAGAGCGCTGCTGCCATGTCCACCAGGGCGACGAATGCTGTGTTGCCATTGGGGACGAGGACGAAGAGCAGTGCGAGCAACGTCACGATCACTCCTTGCACCGCGAGGATGCCCACCTGCACCCCTGCCTTGTTCCGGCGCTGGAGAAACGGCGGAAGCAGTCCCCTCCGCGCGGCGGCGAGCAGGCCGCGTGAGGGCCCGGCAATCCACGTCACCACCGAGGCGAAAGCACCGAGTGCGACGAGCAGCGAGATCACCGGTGTGCCCCACGAGATGCCCCAGTGGTCGAAGAAGGTCTGGAAGGCCAGGTTGATGCCGTTGGTCACCCCGAGGTCGGTTTGCGGCACGGCCACGGCGATCGCGATTGTGGGGAGGATGAACACACCCAGGATGAGGATCGTGGCGAAGGCTATCGATCGGGGAAAGCCGCGTCCCGGGTTCTTCAGATCGTTCGCGTGCACCGCATTGACTTCCATGCCTGCATAGGCGAGAACGTTCGAGACCACGAGGACGATCGCGGCGATCCCGGTCCAGGGCGGTATGACCGCTGAAGGCTGTAGTGAGGTCTCGGAATGTTCTCCCGTGCCCAGCCAGAGCGCTCCGAGCGCGATCAGGAGAACCGCGGGGAGGATCGTGCCGAAGATCCCGCTCCAGCTGCCGACTTTGGCGAAGAGGTTGCCGCCGGCGAGAGTGATGAGAGTCGATCCCCAGTAGAGGACGAGGATGACGATGGCGGTGTAGATCCCGCTCTGTACGAGATCGGGCTTTCCAACGACGAACGACAAGCTTGCCGCGATGAAGGCGATATGCATGGGATACCACACGACGTTCTGAATCCACTGGAGCCAGATCGCGACGAACCCTGCGCGTTCGCCGAAGGCCTCACGCACCCAGGTGAAGATGCCGCCTTTCCACCCCGTTGCCAGCTCCGCTGCCACGAGCGCGGTCGGCACGAGGAACAGAATCGCGGGGATGACGAAGAGCGTGATGGAGCCCAGGCCATAGGTGGCCATTGCGGGCAGGGATCGCAGCGACGCCACCACTACCACCGTGAGCATTGACAGCTGCACGACCGACATGTAGGCCGTCGCTCCTGCCGCGGGGGCACCAATCGCCGGCCCTGTGTGGTTTCTTGGGCGGCGGTTACCCGATCGGCCGTACGGATGAGGTTTGACGTGCTCCGCCGTAGGGGCCTGAGTGCCGTCCGCGCGCTCGTCCGGTCCTGCGGACTCGTGGTGAGACATCAGCTCGTCCCTTCCTTGTGCTCTGGGTCAGTGGTGGAATCCGGAGTGTTGGCCTTCTGCGGGCATCGGGCCTTCGAGGGCATCGAGGTAGGCGACTGCTTCCCGGAGGTCTGCGAGGAACGAGAAGGCGAGGTCGTGGCTGAACCCGTTGCGGACGACGATGCGCTGGACGGTGATGTCCACGAGGTCGGCCGGCATCGGATACGCGGGCACGAGCCAACCCTTCATGCGGAGCCGTTCCGACAGGTGGTACAGATTCCAGTTCTGTGTGTAACCATCTCGTAGGCGCCACGCGAATACGGGGATGTCCGAGCCGTCGTTCCAGAGCTCGAAGGCCGGAATCTTCGCGATCTCGCTCGAGAGGTACAGCGCAACGTCTTGGGTCGACTGCTGCACGGCGTGGAAACCTGTGCGTCCCAGTCGCAAGAATAGGTAGTACTGCAGGAGGACCTGCGCGCCGGGGCGGGAGAAGTTCAGAGCGAATGTCGGCATGTTGCCGCCGAGATAGCTGACGCGGAAGATCAGGTCGTCGGGGAGCGCGGTGATGTCCCGCCAAACGACCCAACCGAGCCCCGGGTAGACGAGGCCGTACTTGTGTCCCGATGTATTGATCGAGGCGACGCGCTCGATGCGGAAGTCCCATTCCAGATCCGGCTGCAAGAAGGGAGCGATCATGGCACCAGACGCGCCGTCAACGTGGATGGGCACGTCGATTCCGGTGGCCTCCTGGATGCGATCGAGCGCCGCGGCGATGGCCGCGACGGGCTCGTACATCCCTGTGTAGGTGACGCCCAGGATCGCGACAACGCCGATAGTGTTCTCGTCGACATACTTCTCGAGGCCGTGACCGTCGAGAACCTTATGTTCCTCGGAGATGGGAACATACCTTGGTTCGACCTCGAAGTAGTTGCAGAATTTCTCCCAGCACACTTGCACCGCGCTGGAGAGCACGATGTTCGGCTTCTCGGTGGGTTCTCCAGCACTGCGGCGCGCATGCTGCCAGCGGCGCTTGAGGGCGAGGCCACCTAGCATGCATGCTTCGGACGAGCCGATCGTGGATGTCCCGATGCTATTGGCGGGGTCCGGAGCGTGCCAGAGATCGGCGAGCATACGCCAACACCGCGTCTCGATGGCTGCCGTCTGCGGATACTCGTCCTTGTCGATCATGTTCTTATCGGCGGCTTCGAGATAAAGCCGAGACGCGTGATCGTCCATCCAGGTGCCGACGAAAGTCGCGAGATTGAGTCGGGCATTCCCGTCGAGCATCATCTCGTCGTGGACGATCTGATAAGCGGTTTCCTGCAGCGATTCCTCCTCGGGGAAGAGAAACTTCGGCAGCATCGTAGCCTCTCCCGGCCTGGAGAAGATCGGGTTGAGCTCGACCCGGTCGAGTCCATCCTCGTGCCGCGTGATGCGTTGCGTGTTCGACATTATTTTCCTCCTTCACCGTGCAGCGCAGGCGGGGTTGCCAACAGCCAATTCCAGTGTATCACCGAGGCGACGGAGCACGCGGACGCCGCCTTCAAGTTCGTCGAGTTCACGCAGTCCGAGGCCTACCAGCTGGGCATGGCGAAGGTCGGCCAGATGACGGTCAAGCCGGAGTTCGCCGACGCGCAGGCGAAGATCGACCCCTACTTCCAGACGTTCTCGGATCAGCTCGAGACCGCACGCGCCCGCCTCCCCATCCCGCAGGCCGGCGAAGTGGACGCCATCCTCAGCACCGAGCTCGTGCCCGCGTTCGAGGGGAAGGTCGGCGTCAAGGAGGCGCTGAGCTCCGCCGCGAAGCAGATCGACGCCCTCCTCGCCGAGAACAAGTGATGGCCCTTCTGCAGCATGAGCGCGGGGCAGCTCCGGCCGTCCCGCGCCCGCAGTCCCCTCCGCCGCGCCGCCGGCGCCGGGTCTCCCTCACCCCCTACCTCTTCTTGCTCCCCGGCGTGCTGCTGTTCGGGCTGTTCATCCTGTACCCGATCGCGCAGGCCGTGCAGATCAGCTTCTACGACTGGAACATCCTGCGCGGCGCCGCCAGCGAGTTCATCGGCCTCGACAACTACCTCCGCGCGATGCAGGACGACCGCTTCTGGCTGAGCCTCGGCAACAGCGGCATCTACATGCTTTTCACGGTGCCCCCGCAGATCGTGCTCGGCCTCGCCGTCGCGATGCTGCTGCGCTCGAAGGCACCGGCGCAGCCGCTCTTCCGCGTGCTGTACTACCTGCCCGTCGTAACCAGCTGGGTCGTCGTCTCGCTGCTGTTCAAATACCTGTTCGCCGACGAGGGACTCATCAACTTCACGCTCGGCGACCTCCTACACCTCACCGACGGGAGCACCTCCTGGCTCTCCGAGCGCTGGACCGCGATGATCGCGATCTGCGCCCTCGGCGTGTGGAAGGGCGTCGGCTGGTCGATGATGATCTTCCTCGCGGCCCTCCAGGGCGTGCCGAAGTCGCTCGAGGAGGCGGCGACGGTCGACGGAGCCGGGTGGTGGCAGCGCTTCCGCGTCGTCACGCTGCCGGCGATCTGGCCAGCCATGATCTTCGTCATCGTGATGCTCGTGATCGGCGGCTTCAACGTGTTCACCTCCGTGCTGCTCATGACCGGCGGCGGGCCAGGAGGGCAGACCGAGGTGCTGCTGACCTACATGTACCGGCAGGCCTTCTCCGATCTCGATTTCAGCTACGGCTCGGCGCTCGCCGTCATCCTTACGATCATCGTCTTCTTCGCCTCGGCGATCCAGCTGCGGGTGTTCCGCGAGAAGGAGGAGAACCGATGACCCCCGTCGCATCCCGCCGGGCGCTCACCGCCCTGCGCGTCGTCGTGCTCATCGTCGGCGCGGTCGTCATGGTGACGCCGTTCGCCTACATGCTGTCGACGTCGTTCAAGCCGCAGGCGTACGTGCTGACGACGCCCCCGCAGTTCATCCCCGACCCGTTCACCTTCGACAACTACGTGCAGGCGTGGACCACGCAGGACTTCGCGCGCTACGCCCTGAACTCGTTCTTCGTGGCGGTGATCTCCACCGCGCTCTCGGTGCTCATCAGCTCTATGATGGCCTACGCCTTCTCCCGGTTCGATTTCCCGGGCAGGGAGTGGATCTTCCGCATCCTGCTGATTGGTCTGATGGTTCCGGCGATGATGCTGATCATCCCGCAGTTCGTGCTGGCCAAGTACTTCGGGCTGCTCGACTCGCTCGCCGGGCTCGTCGTGTTCTACGTGGCCGGCTCCCTCGCGCTGAACACGTTCCTGCTGCGCGGCTTCTTCGCGGCCCTTCCGGGCGAGCTCGACCACGCCATGCAGATGGACGGCGCGAACGCGTGGACCCGCTACTGGCGCCTCGCGCTGCCGCTCGCGCGGCCGGCGCTCGCGACCGCGACGATCTTCACGTTCCTCGCCAGCTGGGACGAGTTCGCGTGGGCGCTCACCATCATCAACTCCCCGCAGAACCGCACCTTGCCGATCGCGATCCAGCTCTTCCAGGGGCAGAATGCGACGCAGTGGGGTCTGGTGTTCGCGGCCTCGATCATTGCGATCATCCCGGTGATCATCGTTTACCTCGTCTTCCAACGCCACTTCGTACAGGGCCTCACCTCGGGGGCCGTCAAAGGATGAAAATGCTCACTCTTCTCCCCACCCGCACAAGCTATCGGCCGGGCGAGCCCGTCGTGATCGAGCTCCGCGGCGACGTTCCAGCCGCGGGCGAGTTCGTCGTGCGCCGCCTCGGCGAGGTCGTGCACCGCAGGCCGCTGCATCCCGGAACGCTGCAGACGCCGCCTTCGCTGCTCCCCGGCGGCTACGGCATCGAGCTGGAGACGACCGCGGGGGTCGTGCGCACGGCGGTCGAGGTCACGGCCGATCCGCGATCGCGCCTCCGCTACGGCTTCGTCGCGAGCTACCGCCCTGGCAAGGACGTCCAGGCGGTCGCGGATCTCGCCCGTCCCCTGCACCTCAACGGCATCCAGTTCTACGACTGGGCCTATCGGCACGCCGACCTGCTCGGCGGTGGCGAGCAGTACGACGACGCGCTGGGTCAGCCCATCACTCTCGAGACCGTCCGCGCTCTCGTGGACGCCCTGCGCGATGCCGGCACTGCGTCATACGGCTATGCGGCGGTGTACGCGGTGGGACCGCAGGAATGGCCGCGCTGGCAGCAGCACGCGCTGCGGAAGCCGACGGGGGAGCCGTACGCGCTCGGCGACTTCCTGTTCATCCTCGACCCCGCCGCGCCGGAGTAGCTCGCGCACCTCGCCGAGGACCTGGCGGCGTCGACCGAGAGCGTCGGCTTCGACGGATTCCATCTCGACCAGTACGGCTACCCGAAGCACGCCGCCACGCCGGACGGCGCGCCGGTCGACGTCGCGGCATCCTTCGTCTCGCTGATCGAGGGGGTGCGGGAGCGTCTGCCCGAGAGCCGCCTCGTCTTCAACAACGTGAACGACTTCCCCACCTGGGGCACGGGCGCCTCGCCGCAGGACGCCGTCTACATCGAGCCGTGGAAGCCGGTGCTGACCCTCGGGGCGCTCGCCGACGTCGCCACGAGGGCCCGGAGCGTCGCGGGCGGCAAGCCGGTCGTCCTCGCCGCCTACCAGCACGTCTACGACGCGGCGCCCGGCAATGCATCCATAAACCCCACATAAACCCCTGACGGATCTGCCGGTGGCTACCAAGAGCCGGGACCTGGCCGGGACCTGACGCATGCAAATCATGCAATCCATGACGTGAAAAGGGACCTTCTGAGGGGCAGAAAAGCCCGGAAAATCAAGGATCTGGGCTGAACCGTCTACCTGGGGGGGTCAAGTCCCTTTTCGTGGGTTCAAATCCCGCTAGCCCGACCACCACATGTGTCGCCGCTTCGCATCGACGAGGTAGCGGCACATTTTTCGTTCCCGGAACTGTTCTGCACCCTGCGTAATCTCGAGTCCACCCATACATTGCGCAATCTCGACCCCGCTCCCGCGCCGACTCCGGCAAGCGTCAGGTCCGGCGCACGTCCAAGCGGTTCGCGAAGACCATCGTCAGGATGCCGACGAGCACGAGTATGCCGAGGCCCCAGCGCAGTCCGGCTCCGGTGGCGACGACCCCGATCAGCGGGCTCGTCCCGAGGTAGCCGACCCGCATCAGCCAGTTCACAAGCGTCACTCCCCCGGCCCGGCCCACTCCGGGCAGTCGACCGGCAGCGCCGAGTGCACCGGGCACGAGCGTCGCAGACCCGAATCCGAACGCTCCCATCGAGATGAGCAGCAGGATCGGCTCCTGGGCCGCGATGACGCCGACCCCGCCCACGGCGATGAGTCCGCCCCCGAGGCGCGCGATCCGGCCGGCCCCGAACTTCGCCACGAGCACGTCTCCGCTGAATCGTCCGAGGCATTGGCTGCCGATGACGATGCTGAAGGCGATCCCCGCCGAGGCGGCCGGAACGTCAGCGAAATCGACCGCGGCCAGCCCTGCCCAGTTGTTCGCGACGTCTTCGACCACGGCGCCGCAGATCGCCACGATCGCCAAGGGCAGCGCCGCCAAGAGAACCGCAAGTTTCGAACGTCCCACGGCCCCGGCGCCGCCACGGCTCGCGCGCTCAACCTCTCCGGTCAGATCAGCCGCACGGGAGTCCGATCCGGATTCCGATCCGGAGTCGGCCCCGGAATCGGACATCGAGCTCGGATCGGAGCCGGCGATCCGCCTCGGTGAGGCAGAGCCGCCGATGAGTCGCCGTCCCACGATGGTGACGAGCACGGTCGTGACGCCGATGAGCGCCAGCCACGCCCGCATGTCGGCGCCGGAGCTGGCGGCCGCGGTCGCAGCGGCTCCGCTGAGCAGTCCGCCGAGGCTCCACAGCGCATGCATCGATGACAGGATCGTGCGGCCTGATCTCTCCTGGACGGAGATGCCGACGACGTTCTGCGCGACGTCGACGATCGCATCGCAGCAACCCAGCAGGAGCAGACACATCGCCATCATCACGCCGTTGACCGACCATGCCGTCGCCGAGGCGGCCACGCCGAGCATCACCGTCCCGACGATGACGACCCGGTGCACTCCGAACCGGGCGATGAGCGCGGCAGGCAGGGCCGAGGACAGCAGCGATCCGACTGCGAAGCAGGCGACGACGAGTCCGAACTGCCAGGAGCTCAGCTCGAGGCGGTCGACCAGCAGCGGATACCACGGCAGCAGCGCCGCGAAGACGGCCCCGTTGCCGGTGAAGTAGAGGCCGACTCCGGCCGCGGCCCTCATTCTGTCTCGACGATTGTCGCTGCGCGCAGGTCTCGCCCGGCCTGTCCGAGGATCACGAGCGCGAGAAGGACTCCGAGCAGGCTCCACCACAGCGAGTCGGTCATGAAGACGAGCACCATCGAGGCGAGGATCGGGACGAGGCGGCGCAGCGACCACCACACATAGCCGCCGAAGCTCGGCATCGCCACGTTCGCCGAATCCGCGACGGATTTGACCATGAAGTTCGGCCCGTTGCCGATGTAGGTGATGGCCCCGCCCATGACGGCACCGAGCGAGACCGCGATGAGCAGCGTCTCGGACACTCCCGCCACTCGCGGTTCGCCCGGCACCTGAGCGGCCATCTCGAAGAAGGTGACATAGGTCGGGGCGTTGTCGAGGACGGAGGAGAGACCGCCGGTGAAGACGAATAGGGAGATCTCGCCCAGCGGGATCTTGTGGGCGACCTGGCCGAGGTAGGCCAGGGCCGGCATCATCGTGAGGAAGATGCCGATGAAGAGCGCTCCGACCTCGAGGATCGGCGTCCACGTGAACTTGTTGAAGTTGAACCGGGCACCGCGATCACCGACGAGGAACGATGTCGCCGCGGACACGAGCATGACGAGCTCGCGCCACGGCACGAAGTCCGAAGCACTCGCATGTCCCGTGTCGATCGCGTGCAGGTCGACCGAGGGGATGAACGCGACGGCGACGATGATGATCGCCAGGAACAGCAGACCGCTGGCACCGCGCAGGCCGATTTTCGTCGCATGCTCGGCGTCCTTGGCCAGGGCCTCGACCGGTTCCTTCGCATACATCTTCGTATCGAGGGCGAAGTAGCTGATGAGCAGCAGAGCATTGACGAACAGCCAGTACGGCCACAGCCCGAACGTCCATTCGAAGGGGACCCCACGCAGCATGCCGAGGAACAGCGGCGGATCGCCCAGCGGTGTGAGCAGACCACCGCAGTTCGCGACGATGAAGATCGTAAAGATGACCGTGTGGGTGCGGTGCCTGCGGTCCTGGTTCGTGTTGAGGATCGGGCGGATGAGCAGCATCGCCGCGCCCGTGGTGCCGATGAACGAGGCGAGCACACCGCCGACGGCGAGGAAGATCGTGTTGTTCCGCGGTGTCGCCTTGATGTCGCCGACGAGGAAGATCCCGCCCGAGGCGACGAAGAGGCTGCCGATGAGCATGATGAATTGGAAGTACTCGAGCAGCGCGTGGATGACGGCCGCCGACTCCCCGCTGAGCAGGAACCACACGGCGATCGGCACGCCGAGGACGAGGGCGACGATGAGCTTGACGGGGTTGCGGTCCCAGATCGTCTCCGTAGCCGGGATGAGCGGGAGCACCGCGATGCATCCGAGAAGCAGAACGAACGGAATGATGCTCCACCAGGCCACGACCATCCGGGGACTCCTTCACTCACTGTCGACGAGCAGACTCGTCCCATCGACCCTGACGCTGTCCCACTTTACTGAATTCGTACACTGTTTCGGATCACGGCCTGCCACACGGACACCGAGAACTGCGGACCACGGACCTTCAGTCGGACCAAGGGCCTTCAGTCGGCCGCCGGCTGCCGGCGAAGGCCTGCCAGTTCGCCGCCGGCTGCGGGCGAAGGCCCGTCAGTTCGCCGAGGCGGTGGTCGACTCTTCGGCGGGGTCGCGGTCCCTGCGCAGTCCGATGAGCAGACCGATGATCGCGATGACGAACACGAGTCCCAGCCCGACGGTCAGTCCAGGTTCGGCCCGGTAGGCCCGCGCCACCGCTGTGAAGCCGAGGAACCCGACGGTCGAGTAGATGAGCGCCCACAGTGATCCGCCCACGACGAGCGCCGGGATGTAGCGGCGGTAACGCATCCCCGTGGTTCCGGCCGCGAGGTTGACCACCGTCTGCAGCCCGACGGTGAGGAAGCTCAGTGCCACGACGGGAGCCCCGAAGCGGTCGATCGTGTCCTCGGCGCGGCGGTATTTGGGCCCGGCCATGATCCTCTCGACCCGGGCGAATCGGCGGATTCCCCTGCGTGCGAAGCGACCGAGCAGGAAGGTGCCGCCGGCGCGGCAGATGATGATGCCGAACATGATCAGCCAGGTCACGGCGATCGGGAACGACCAGTCGAGCGGATTCATCGGTGCGGGCCACTCCTCCCTCCGGGCATTCTCGCCGCAGTGGCGCGCTGCGGACTGATGGATCGGTCGCTCCCATCATAGCCTCATGAGGTTAGGTTTGCCTCACTGAACATTCGGTCGAGACCGATCTCACTCGCCGAGGCGGCTGTGCCCTCGCCGACGGACGATCCGGGCGTACCGCCTCGGCGACGTTGCTCGGCGGCGTTCCTCGGCGGCGTGGCTCGGCGGCGTGGCTCGTCGGTCAACCGCTCAGACGAGCGCACCGTCGAGGTAGACGGAGTTGACCCGGTCCTCGATTCCGCGGACGTCGGCTGTGCGCAGGTCAACGTCCACGACGACGAGGTCGGCCAGCCCGCCCTCGCTGATCCGCCCAACCCGATCGTCATCGAGCAGCCGGGCGGCCACGGAAGTTCCGGCGGCGAGCGCCTCCGTTGTGGACAGTCCCACCTCGGCCAGCAGGCTGATCTCTTCGAGGTTCTGCCCGTGTGGGCCGACTCCGGCATCGGTGCCCAGGGCGATCGGGACTCCCGCCTCGTGGGCCCGGGCGATCGACTCCTGGTGGGCGTCGACGACGCGCCGGGCCTTGTCCACGACGGAGGCGGGCAGACCGGCCCCGGCATCGGCGGCCTTGATGACGGCCTGCGGAGCCTGCAGGGTCGGGACGAGGTAGGTGCCGTGCTCACGCATGAGGTCGATGGCTTCGTCGTCGAGGTAGATGCCGTGTTCGATCGACCGCACCCCGGCGCGCACGGCGTTCTTGATTCCCGGTGCGCCCTGGGCATGGGACATGACATGGGCACCTTGGGCGGCCGCCTCGGCGACGATGACGGAGATCTCGGCTTCTGTGAACTGCGAGTGCCGCGGGTCGTCCCGCGGGGACAGCACTCCCCCGGTCGAACAGATCTTGATGTGGTCGGCCCCGGCCCGCAGCAGCTCCCGGGCCTTCTTCTGCACCTCTTCGAGTCCGTCGGCGACTCCCGACGGCCGGCCCGGGTGCGGGGCCAGGAACGGGGATTCGGCTCCGGAGACGAGGTGGAAGTCCCCGTGCCCGCCGGTCTGGGACATGATGTTCACGGCGATCGTCAGTCGCGGACCGCGCACCACACCGGTCTCGACGGCGACTTTCGCGCCGAGGTCGGTGCCGCCGGCGTCGCGCACGGTCGTCACTCCGCCCTTGAGGGTGGCTTCCATATTCTTCACCGAGTTATAGAACTGCAGCGAGAACGGATCGTGGAAGTTCGAGGTGGCTGCCGCGCCGGAGCTCGTGAGGTGGACGTGGCAGTCGATGACTCCGGGAATGATCGTCTGTCCCGTGCAGTCGATGTGGTTGTCTCCGGCGTTGTGCGAGCCCTGCCCTCCTTCGGTCACCGCGGCGATTCGACCTCCGTCGACGACGACGTCCCGGGTGCCGGGCAGGAAGCGGGTTCCGTCGAAGACTGTGGCGTGGGTGAGTACTGTGACCATGGGCGTGCTCCTCATCATTGAAAGTCAGCTGGTCGACCGTGGACGGTCGTCTACTCACATCTATCACGGACGCCCCCGCCGTGACGATCCGCGCGCTGATCAGGACAGCGCTGACGATACGATGGGGCCGTGGACCCGGAACGCGCACATGAGGCGTCCCGACCCGAGTTCACGTCCGCGACACCTTCGTCGGCTACGTTCACCGGCGGTGCCGGTCGCCCCGGCACCAGTCAGCTCCCGATCGACCCGGAAGACACGTGAGAGAATACGCACCGCAGTTCCGATCCCCCGTACGTCCCCGTGAGGACCGCACCCTCATCGACGTCCTCCTCGAGTCGGCCGCTGCTCATCCCGATCAGCCTGCCCTCGACGACGGCGCTCGGGTGCTCAGCTACTCTGAGCTCATCACCGCGATCCGCGATCTCGCCCTGGAGATGGCCGCTGCCGGAATCGGGCCCGGGGACAAGGTCGGCATCCGTGTCCCCTCGGGATCGGTGGACCTGTACCTGGCGATCCTGTCCACGCTCATGCTCGGCGCGGCCTACGTTCCCGTCGATGTCGACGACCCGGATGAACGTGCGCGCACCGTCTTCGCCGAGGCGGCCGTGACCGGGGTGATCACCGCCGGACCACACATCGAATCCCGCACCGACCGCGGGCCCCTCGATCGCTCGGAGCTGCGGTCGCCCACTCCCGATGACGACTGCTGGGTGATCTTCACCTCCGGATCGACGGGCACCCCGAAGGGCGTTGCCGTCACTCACCGTTCGGCGGCGGCCTTCGTCGACGCGGAGGCGGCCCTGTTCTGTGTCGAGGAGCCGCTGGGATCCGGCGATCGCGTGCTGGCCGGACTGTCCGTGGCCTTCGACGCCAGCTGTGAGGAGATGTGGCTGGCGTGGAGGCACGGCGCGTGCTTGGTCCCGGCCCCGCGTGCACTGGTGAAGTCCGGGATGGATCTGGGTCCGTGGCTGTCATCGCGGCAGATCACCGTCGTCTCGACCGTGCCGACCCTGGCCGCACTGTGGCCGGCAGAGAGTCTCGACAACGTCCGCCTCCTCATCTTCGGCGGAGAGGCCTGCCCGCCCGAGCTCGGCCGCCGGCTGCGCGACGACGACCGCGAGGTGTGGAACACCTATGGCCCCACCGAGGCGACCGTCGTCGCCTGTGCGGCCATGCTCGACGGGTCCGAGCCGGTGCGCATCGGCCTGCCCCTCAAGGGCTGGGACCTCGCCGTCCTCGATGCCGCGGGAGTACCCGTCGCCGCAGGCGAGACCGGCGAACTCATCATCGGCGGGGTCGGACTGGCCCGCTACCTCGATCCGGCGAAGGACGCCGAGAAGTTCGCCCCCATGCCAAGCCTCGGCTGGGACCGGGCGTACCGGTCCGGCGACCTCGTCGTCAACGATCCGGCCGGGCTCATCTTCGTCGGCCGTGCCGATGAGCAGATCAAGCTCGGCGGCAGGCGCATCGAACTCGGCGAGATCGATGCCGCCCTGCAGGCCCTGCCCGGTGTCGAAGGTGCCGCGGCCGCGGTGAAGAAGACCGCGGCCGGCACGGACGTCCTCATCGGCTATCTCGCCCCCGGTGCCGGTGCGGGCGAGGCCGACCTTCCCGATTGGGAGGCGCGGCTGCGCGACGAACTGCCTGCCGCGCTCGTTCCCCGTCTGGCTCTCGTCGCGGACCTGCCCACGAAGACCTCCGGCAAGGTCGACCGCAATGCCCTGCCCTGGCCGCTCGACGCCGGCACCGAGGCGGCCGGATCCGATGAGGTCTTCGACCACGACACGGAGTGGGTGGGGCAGCAGTGGGCCGCGGTCCTCGGCGCCCGTCCGGGCAGCGATACGGACTTCTTCACGGCCGGCGGCGGCTCCCTGGGTGCGGCACAGCTCGTGTCCCGTCTGCGCACCCGCCATCCCAGCGTCACCGTCGGCGATATCTACGCCCATCCGCGCTTCGGCGCCCTGGCACGGCTCTGCCTCGGCGAGGAAGGATCCGGGACCGGACCGACGGGACCCAAGCGCACGATCACCCGGACCTCGCGAGGGATGCAGGCCTTCCAGGTGCTGCTCGGGATTCCGGTGCACATCCTCGGAGGGGTCCGGTGGGTGGTGCTGGCGATGGTGGCGGCGAACCTCGGCGTGAGTCTGGGCGCGGATCTGCCGCTGACTCCGTGGCCGGTCGTCGCCGTCCTCTTCCTCGTCTTCGTCACCGCATGGGGGCGGATGCTCATCTCGGCAGGAGCGGCACGGCTGCTCATGATCGGGATCCGGCCCGGGGTCTATCCGCGCTCGGGCTGGGTGCACAAGCGGCTGTGGCTGGCCGAACACATCGCGGATCTCGCCGCGGCGGTCTCGGTGGCGAGCGCTCCCTGGGTGACCTGGTACGCGAAGCTGCTGGGCAACCGGATCGGGCCCGATGCCGATCTGCATTCGGTGCCGCCGGTGACCGGTCTCCTCACCCTCGGCGAGGGTGCGGCGATCGAACCCGAGGTCGATCTCAAGGGCTGGTGGGTCGACGGGGATCTGCTGCGCATCGGACGCATCGACATCAGTCGCAATGCCACGATCGGTGCCCGGTCGACGCTCATGCCCGGCGCCGAGGTGGGGGTCGGGGCCCTCGTCGAAGCCGGATCGGCGGTGACCGGGCGGGTGCGGAAGAACCAGATCTACTCGGGTTCACCGGCGGTGCGCGTCGGGAAGGCGAAGAAGTCCTGGCCGGCTCCCCCGCCGAGGCGACGGCTGCCGTTCCTGTTCTATGCCGTCGGTTCCCAGATCAATGCGCTCCTGCCGTACCTGGCGGTGGTGCCGGGCATCGCCCTCATGCTCGGGGTCTCCGGGATCGAGGTCGTCGAGTCTCCCTGGCTGTTGGCGGCATGGTCGCCCGTGGTCGCGTGCCTGTGGTTCGTCACCACGGCCCTGTTGGTCCTCATCGCGGTGCGGATTCTGGCGATCGGCATGGACGAGGGCGAGTTCCCCGTCCGTTCGGCCAGAGGTTATCGGGTGTGGGCGACCGAGCGTCTGCTCGACATGGCCCGGGACCTGCTGTTCCCCCTCTACGCGTCGATGCTCACCCCGTGGTGGCTGCGCCTCCTCGGTGCGAAGGTCGGGCCGGGCACGGAGATCTCGACGGTCGTCTTCGTTCCGAAGATGACGACGATCGCCGCCGGCGCCTTCCTCGCCGATGACACCATGGTCGCCAGCTACGAACTCGGCCACGGCTGGATGCGGGCCGGGCGGGCGAAGGTCGGTAAACGCGCCTTCCTCGGCAACTCGGGGATCGCCTCCCCCGGCCGCAGGGTGCCGAAGAACTCCCTCGTCGCGGTGCTCTCGGCAGCGCCGGCGAAGGCGAAGAAGGGGTCGTCGTGGCTCGGTTCTCCCCCGGTGCAGCTGCGCCGCGCGGCCGTGGAGTCCGACGAGTCGCTCACCTATGCCCCGACCTTCGGGGTCAGGGCCGCACGTGCCTTCTGGGAGACGCTGCGGATCTCATCGATCATCGCCGGCGGTCTGCTCATCACCGGAGTCGTCCTCACCATCTGGTTCTTCCTGGGACTGTCGGGCGGGGTGGCTGCAGAGTCGACGACGTTCCTCGCCTCGGTGCTGCTGGCCCTGCTCACCTCGGGCATCGTGATGATGGCCGCAGGTGCTGTGGCGGCGGGACTGGCCGTGGCGGCGAAGTGGATCCTCGTCGGCCCCATCCGCCCCGGGGAGCATCCGCTGTGGTCGTCATTCATCTGGCGCAACGAGGTCGCCGACTGCTTCGTCGAACTCGTGGCCGCCCCCTGGTTCACCAGGAACGCCGTGGGCACGCCGGCGATCGTGTGGTACCTGCGGGCGATGGGCGCCAGCATCGGGCACGGCGTGTGGTGTGAGAGCTACTGGCTGCCGGAGGCCGACCTCGTCGAACTCGGGGACAACTCGACGGTCAACCGCGGCTGTGTGGTCCAGACTCACCTGTTCCATGATCGGGTGATGAGCCTCGATGCCGTGCAGTTCGATCCCGGCGCCACCTTGGGACCCAACAGCGTCATCCTCCCGGCATCCACGCTCGGTGAGAACGCCACGGTGGGAGCGACGTCTCTGGTCATGCGCGGTGAGTTCGTGCCGGCGCATGCCTACTTCAGCGGCAATCCTGTCATACCCTGGGTGGATGCCCCAGAACTTCCCTCACTCGAAGAGACAGGCCGATCGCATGCTTGATTCCTATACCCAGGGCGTCGGCAACGCTGACCTTCGCATCGACCACTACGATCTCGACCTCGACTACCGCATCGGCCCGAATCGGCTCTCCGCCCGGGCGGTGCTCAAGGGCCGGGTGCTCACGGACACCTCATCGATCGTTCTCGACCTCACGGGGCTGCGGGTGACGAAGGCCAGCGTCAACGGCAAGAAGGTCCGCTTCTCCGCCCGCGGGAAGAAGCTGCGGTTGACGACCCCTGCGCTGGGCAGCGACCAGCCGGTGGTCATCGACATCAGCTATACGGGCAATCCGGAACCGGCGATCGGCACCTGGGGTGACATCGGCTGGGAGGAGCTCGAAGACGGAGTGCTCGTGGCCGGACAGCCCGTCGGCGCATCGACATGGTTCCCGTGCAATGACCATCCTTCGAACAAATCCCAGTACCGCATCTCGGTGCTCGTCGAGTCCGAGTACACGGTGGTGTCCAATGGGTCCCTGACGAAGAAGACCCGCAAGGCCGGGCGGACGCGGTGGACGTATGAGTCGACGACTCCCCTGGCGACCTACCTGGCGACGGTGCAGATCGGCCGGTACAGGTACGGGCAGATCCCGCTGAGCTCCGGAGCCACCGGGGTCGGCGCCGCAATCCTCGGCGCTGCGAAGGACGCCGTCGCGGGATCGGCCGGCGATGCCCTGTCGAGCGCCGCCCGAGGAGTCGCCGGTGCTGTCGGCAAGGACGTGTCCGTTCACGATTCCTCGGGCAGGCGCACGACTCACAGCCGGACCGAGTCCCCCGTTCCCCTCGGCGTCTACGCCGACGATCATTGGGATGTGGCGATCGAGCGCCTCGGTGTCCAGCACGGAATGATGAACCTGTTCATCGAACGCTTCGGCCCCTACCCGTTCGACGTCTACGACGTGGTCGTGACCGATGACGTGCTCGAGATTCCGCTCGAGTCGCAGCCCCTGTCAGTGCTCGGGCCCAATCATCTGGGTCCCGAGTGGGAGGCCGAGCGCCTCGTCGCCCACGAGATGGCGCACCAGTGGTTCGGAAACTCGCTCACCCCGTCACGCTGGCGCGACATCTGGCTCAACGAGGGCTTCGCCTGCTACGCGGAATGGCTGTGGTCGGAGGAGTCCGGGCGGGCGAGTGCCGATGAACGTGCCAGGCAGTGGTGGGAGGAGCTGTCCGCTCAGCCGCAGGATATTCTGCTCGGCGACCCGGGCGGGCCGGACATGTTCGACGACCGCGTGTACAAGCGCGGCGCCCTGTGCCTGCACGCTCTGCGCCGCGAGCTCGGCGATGCGGACTTCTTCGCCGCCGTCGGCGAGTGGACGAAGCGGTACCGTCATTCGTCGGTGAGCACCGAGGAGTTCATCCGCTGCTTCTCCGAGTCGACAGAGCGTGACATCGCTGAGGTGGTCCGTCCTTGGCTCGAGGAGCTCGAACTTCCCGAGCTTCCGTAGAGGGGTTCCGGAGCTTCCGTAGAAAGGTCAGGGGCCGACTGCGCCTCAGCCGAGCTTGCGGACGAGCACGTCCGAGTCCCCGTTGCGTCCGACGGGCTCGAATCCGTGGTCGGCGTAGAGCTTCGCCGCCCCATTGCCGTCTTCGACGGACAGACTCACCGCAGGGAAGCCGCTTATCCGGGCCAGCGCGCAGACCGTGTCGAGGAGGGCTCCGCCGATGCCCTGCCCCTGGTGGTCGGGCAGCACTGCCATCGAGAGTTCGGGGATGTCCGCCGCCACCCAGCCGTAGCCGGTGAACGGCGTCTGTTCATCCGACGGCGCCTGTTCATCCGACGGCGTCAAATCGGCGGCTGCCGGCTCGGAGCCAGTCGGCTCGGCAGTTGAGTCGTCGGCCTGACCGCCCTGACCGGGTTCGGGGCCGGCCCCGGCCTCCGCATCGTTCTGGGCCTCTGGATCGCGCTGGCCCTCAGCCGTCGCCCCGGCACCACCGTCGGGCACGACCTCGCTGCGGACCACCTCGGTGCCGGTCTTGTCCAGGGCAGAGGCGAAGTCTCCGCCCACCCGCTCATCGGCTTTGCCGACGACGTCGTCGATATCGGCCAGACGCACCCACGCAAGTCCGACGATCGGCGACTGCGCATCGGCTTCGGCGTGCGCGGCGACGGCGATATCTCCCTCGCGTCCCCAGCCGCGGTAGTAGAAGACGGCATCGCTGCGGTATCGGAGGTCCTCGAGCTCGATCCGGGGTCTGTCCATCGACCAGTTGAAGCACAGATCGAGGAACGGCAGGAAGGTCTCGTCATCGGTCTCGGCGGGAAGCGGACGGATCCGTCCGCGCAGCAAGGCGCCGGCCGCCTCGGCGGAGGTGTTCGGCGAATCATGAGCGTCAGTGTGGGCAGCGTTCATGAGATTCCTTTCTCGACGGCGCGATCGATCCACGCCCGGTTGCGTACTCGCCAGCCCAGGGTCAGGGCGCGGAAACCGACGAATCCGATGCAGAATCCGGCCCAGAGCCCGGGTGCTCCCGGCCAGATGCTGATGATCGGAATGAGCAGAATCGCGTATCCGATCACAGCGACCAATTGTGCCAGAGCCAGGTATCTCGCGTCTTCGGCTCCCATCAGCACGCCGTCGAGGACGAAGACAAAGCCCGCGATCGGCATGCTCAGTGCCAGGACCGGCAGGAGGGCGGCCAGCGCCGACACCACGGCGGGGTCGGAGGCGAAGGCACGGGGGATGACTCCGGAGCCGGCGAACAGGACGACGCCGACGACGATGCCGAAGACGATCCCCCACAGGCACAGGCGGCGGTTGATCGCGGCGACCGCCTCGGTGTTCTTCGCGCCCAGCTCGAGGCCGATCATCGCCTGGCCGGCGATGGCCAACGAGTCGAGGGCGAGCGCAAGCGCGAAGAAGATGCTCTGAGCGACCTGGATCGCGGCGAGGTCCGTCGTGCCCATCGCCGTGGCCAGGAAGACGAGCAGGATGAGTGCGGCACGCAGCGAGGCATTGCGCACCAGCAGCCACCCGGACGTCTTCGCCGAAGTGAACACGCCGGTCCAGTCGGGGCGGATGCCGGCGTGGAGGCGGCGGGCCGCGCGGACGGAGATGGCGAGGTAGACCGCGCACATTCCGGCCTGCGCAAGAACCGTGCCCATCGCCGATCCCGCGACCCCCATACCGACCCCGTAGATGAAGAAGGCGTTGAGGCCGATATTGGCGATGCACCCGGCAGCGGCGACGACCAGCGGGGTCTTCGTGTCTTGGAGTCCGCGCAGCAGTCCGGTGGCCGCGATGACCATGAGCATGAATGGCAGCCCCCACCACGAGATCGCCAGGTAGGAGTGTGCGCCCTCCGTGATCGCCGGATCCGGGTCGAACGCCTCGATCGCAGTTTTCAGCAGGGGCAGCCCGACGATGATGAGCAGGATGGACGTGCCCAGTGCCAGCCAGATTCCGTCGAACCCGGCCGTGATCGCGCCCGGTCGGTCCCCCGATCCCATCCGTTTGGCCACACGCGGTGTGGTGGCATAGGCGAGGAAGATCATCAGACCGAGCACCGTCTGCAGGATTGTGGAGGCGATCGCCAGCGATCCCAATGCACCGGCACCGAGGTGGCCGACCATGGCCGTGTCCGTGAGCAGGAAGATGGGTTCGGCGATCAGGGCTCCGAGTGCGGGAAGAGCCAAACGGAGAATGTCTTTGTCGATCGCTGCCACGTCCCCGATTCTAGCGAACCGGTCTCGCTGGGCCCGAGTGCCGAGGATCGCCCCGGCGCGAACGTGGGCCGACTGGTTCCGAGGACCGCCCCTGTGCGAAGGCGGGCCCGAGTGCCGAGGAGCGCCCCTGCGGGAAGGCGGGCTCACCTCGATCGCACTGTCGTGTCAGTGCCGAACTGTAGATTCGGAGGACAAACAGAGCATCATCGCCGAGGATGAGAATGAATAAGTCATGATCGATCAATAATCGTCTTTTGTTCTATTTGTAATCGTATTGTGACATTAATATATGCCTGCAGATCATATAATTGAGATAGGCGATTTCCCGACGAGTGACTTCCACAGAGGCGTGGAGAGGTGAGACACCGATGAAGAACATCGGAGACAACGACGGACGGACGTCGCTCCTGCCTGCCGCTCCCTCAGCAGAGGCAGACAGGCGGACCCTGTCCCAGTTCCGTCGTGCGCACGGGCGTCGCATGGAAGAGGCCGAAGACAGTGACCTCGTCGACCTGCTGGATGCCTATACGCAGAGCAGCCTCGCGCAGATCAACTCCATGGTCGCCACCAGTCGTGCCGTTGCACAGGATGTTGCCTATGCTCTCGGGCTCCTGGGATGCCATCCCGACGCAGTCTATGAATTCGCATCATTCACCGAGACCTGTACCCGTCACTCCTCGGCTGAAACCGGCAGAACACTTGCCGGCCTCGGCGAGAAGAAGGCTCAGACCCAAGCAGCCGACGGTGCCGTCGGCTCGCACCGAAGCCGCGACTGCGATGCCATCGACCAGAAGATCTGCGCAGTCGACCTCCCTTCCGACGACCTCTTCTCCACGCGCAGGACCTGGACCAACCGAGAGAATCTGGCGTGGACACGAGCTGTGGCTCAGGTCGAAGCCGAATCGGGTACGAAGATCGGCATCAGCGCTGGGCCGAAGAAGGACCGTGCCGCCGGTCGCCGTCTCCGTCGAGTCCGGAAGTTGGCCGAGGAGTTCCTGTCCGATCCTGCTCTGCTGCCTGACTTTCCAGGCTTTGACCCGGAAATGACTTTCTTCGCATGGCTGCGCAGCAATATCGAGCCGACTGAGGCGGGCGTGTACTCGACCCTGCTCGGTGCGACCACGAGCAGATCGCTCCAGCACATGACGTCGTCGATGACGCTGGCGCACGGGCTTCCGCGGTTCCTCAAACGCTGTCTGGATGGAGACTTCACGATCGAGCATGTCGATTGTGTGACCCGCGCGTGCCGAGACCTGCACTTCGAGCATCTGCCTGCGCTCGACGACTATCTGGCTCACAGGCGCGCCGACATCACGATCGAGACGTTCAAACGTTCGGTCGCGCTGAAGATCGCCGCGCTTCAGCCGGCCGAGGATACGGTGAAGAGCGTATCGCTGCGGCGTCGGGTCGACTTCAGCACCGGCGACGACGGAACTGCCTACCTCACGCTGACCGGTCCCGCCCCAGAACTTCAGGCCTGCTTCAGGAGGCTCGATACCTTCTGCCGGGCAGTGCATAAGAACAATACGAGTGCGTTCACGAGCCAGCTCAAGGCAGGCGACTGCTTCGATGAGGAACGGTCGATCTCTGCCCTGATGTTCGACATCCTCACGCGCACGCGTCCTCAGCTGAAGCTGCGCATCATCAGCACCAATGACGCAGACGGCTCGTCGACGAGTTCCGATTTCTCTCTCGACGGCCTCTTCGCCGGCCCCGACGGCACCCCGATGCACGAAGGCGAGGCCCTGCTCGACTACATCGAGCGGGTATTCGACGACATGGACAAGAACGGTTACGAGGCACCGACGCAAGCCGCGTCGGCCGATTCGGGAGCCTCAGCACAGAGCGAATCCCGCCCCAATGCGCCGATCACTCCGGCAGGACGCACGTTCGAGTCCCAGCTGCTCGAAGCCGTCCTCAGCAGCAACAGCACGACCGATCCTGACGCGGCCGAATCACTCTCGACTCTCATCGGCTCGCGTGCCAGTGGAGCTCGCCCCGCCGCCGAGGGCTCCGAGTCGGCATCAGCAGGCGCTGTCGACGCATTCGGCAATCCCATCCTCGATGCCGGCGAGCGCCGCATCAGCTTCGAATTCCTCCTGGATATGCCGACCAGTGAGTATTGGCTGGCGAATCAGGCGAGCACATTCATCACCGTTCCTCTGCTGACGCTGCTCAGCCAATTCCAGTCGGAAGACGGCAGTCCTCCGCTGTCGCCCACGGATCCCCCGGGTGCACCGCCGCCGAGCAGCGATCCCCCAGGTGCACCACCACTGACCGGGGAAGCCTCAGATCCGCCGCTTCCCACCGAGTCACCAACACCCCCGATCACCCCAAGAGCAGAGCCCACAGGCCCTGACGTACCGCTGACCTCAAGTGAGGTGTGCGATCTGGCGGGTATGCTTCCAAACGGGTCGCCGATCCCTGCCGACATGGCACGACGGGTCGCCGGCTACTCCACCACATGGACCAGGCTGCTCACCGACCCGGCGACCGGGACACCTGTCGACGCGAAGGCAACGTCCTACGCGATTCCCAACAGCGTGCGCAAGACACTTGTGGCTCAGTTCGCGACGTGCACATTCCCCGGCTGCACTCAACCAGCTGAGGTGACAGAGGTCGATCACATTGACCCGTTCAATCACTCCGACCCTACCCAGGGCGGACTCACTCGGTTCGGCAACCTCCACTGTCTCTGCAAGGCGCACCACCAGCAGAAGACCAACGGCAATTTCGACGTGCGGATGACCGAACCCGGCCACTTGGAGTATGTCTTCCGCAAAGGTCTCACCGTGGAGGTCGTCTCACCGGACAACCCCATCAGCGTCGAGCATGCCCGACTGTTCCTCGAACGATTCGGCAGTGGCCTCGCACGACAGTGCCGAGCAGTCACAGTGGAGCAGTCGAGCACAGAGGATCCATCTGCCCACGACCATGCGCCAACGCCCGAAAGTGAATCTGGCGCCGAGCGTGACTCTGACATTGAGCGGGGATCTGGCACCGACCGGGGATCTGACTCTGAGCGGGGATCTGGCACCGAGCCGTCGACGGCCCAGAGCGGCGGTGCAGATGCGAAGCACCCGGCTCCCGGCGATCGGAAACGGGCGCGGGAATGCCCTGAACCAGCGGCAACCGAAGGCACCCCCGGCTGGAGGGAACTCGTTGCCGGGGATCTCTGCGCATTCACACCGGTGTCTGCGCCGAGCAGAATCGGCGAAACGTCCGGCGCCCTGCCGGGCGATGAAGACGGCCCGGAGCTGCGCGATTGGTTCTGGGACTCCGGCGAACCTCCACCATTCTGAAAGGTGTACTGCGCAACGAGCCTCCGTTGACGTCCGACTACGACGACTTCATCACCGCTGACGGCTCACTGTCGGCACACCACCGGCGAGAAGTCGGCATCCACACCGCTCGTCGACGCAGAAAGGGCCGACGACATCGGGTCAGAATCGACTCGAATATCGTCGGCCCTTCGCTCTTGCGCAGCTGCCGAGGGAATGCCTCTGCAGACTTCGAACAGTCCGGCAGCTCCCTGTCCCCCGCCGATGCACATCGTGACGACGACGTACTTCACTCCGCGGCGACGTCCCTCGATGAGGGCGTGCCCGACAAGCCGGGCACCGGTCATTCCGTAGGGGTGTCCCACAGAGATGCCGCCGCCGTCGACGTTGTATTTCTCCGGGTCGATGCCGAGCCGGTCGCGGCAGTACAGCGCCTGAACAGCGAACGCCTCGTTGAGCTCCCACAGCCCGATGTCATCGATCGACAGACCATGGGTCTTCAGCAGCTTCGGAATGGCGAACACAGGACCGATGCCCATCTCGTCCGGTTCGCAGCCGGCCACGGCCATGCCGCGATAGATGCCCAACGGTTCGAGCCCGCGACGGCTGGCTTCTTCGCTCGACATGACCACCGAAGCGGAGGCTCCGTCAGAGAGCTGAGAGGCGTTGCCGGCGGTGATGCTCGGAACCTTCGACGCCACACCGGGCTCGAGAACCGGGTTGAGTCCGGCGAGGCTGTCGAGCGTCGTCGACGGCCGATTGCCCTCGTCGGCTTCGAGCAGCACATCCTGACGCGAGGTCTCCTTCGTCTCCTTGTCGACGACGACCTTCGTCGTCGGCAGGGGCACGATCTCGTCGTCGAACCGACCGGCTTCCTGAGCGGCGGCGGTGCGCTGCTGCGAGGACAGGGAATACTCGTCCTGAGCTTCTCTGCTGACGCCGTAGCGTTCGGCCACGACCTCGGCCGTGGCCAGCATCGGGTAGTAGATGCCCGGGATGCGCTCTTCGAGCCACGGATCCTTGGCCCGGAACGTGTTCATCTTGTCGTTCTGGACCAGCGACACCGACTCCACGCCACCGCCGACGGCGATCTCCTGGCCGTCGAAGAGGACCTGCTTCGCCGCGGTCGTGATGCCCATCAGCCCGGATGAGCACTGCCGGTCGATCGACATTCCGGGAACCGTGACAGGAAGTCCCGCACGCAGTGCCGCCTGCCGAGCGACATTCGTACCTTGGCTGCCCTGTTGCAGAGCGGCGCCGAAGACGACGTCTTCGACCTCGCCTCCTTCGAGGCCGGCCCGTTCCACGGCGTGTTTGATCGCGTGGCCGGCCAGCTCCTGAGCCTGGGTGTCATTGAAGGCACCACGGTAGGCCTTGCCGATCGGCGTGCGGGCCGTCGACACAATGACTGCTTCTCTCATAGTTCTCACCTTTCGAAGATGTTTGTGAACCCGTCGCGAGGACGGCGGCGATCAGTCCTTCGGACCGCCGGCAACGTAGATGACCTGACCGGAGACGAAACCGGCGCCTTCGGAGGCGAGGAACGATGCCGTGTGAGCGATATCCTCGGGCTTTCCGGACCGAGCCACGGGGATCTGCTTGACCGAAGCTTCGACGAAGTCGTCGAACCCCATCCCCACGCGCTCGGCAGTGGCCTTGGTCATGTCGGTTTCGATGAAGCCGGGGGCAATGGCGTTCGCGGTGATGCCGAACTTGCCGAGCTCGATCGCCCAGGTCTTCGTGATGCCCTGGATACCGGCCTTGGCGGCGGAGTAGTTCGTCTGTCCGCGATTGCCCTGCGCCGAGGTCGACGACATCGAAATGATGCGGCCGAACTTCTCGTCGACCATGTAGGACTGGACGGCCCGCGCCATGAGGAAAGCTCCGCCGAGATGGACGGAGAGGACCTTGTTGAACTCCTCGTACGTCATCTTGAACAGGAGGTTGTCGCGCAGAATACCGGCGTTGTTGACCAGAACGGTCGGCGCACCGAGGGTCTCGGCGACCTGCTTGACCGCGGCATCGACCGAGTTCTCGTCGGAGACGTCGGCCTCGAGTCCGAGAGCTTCGCCGCCGGCGCCCTTGATGGCGGCGACGGTATCGTCGGTCGGACCCATATCGAGGACGGCGACCTTGAGTCCGTCGGCTCCGAGCCGCTTGGCGATGGCGGCTCCGATGCCGCGGCCTCCACCGGTGACGATTGCAGTACGAGTCATGAACACGCTCCTAAAGATGATGTTGCGTCATTGCCGAGGGGAACCGAGTCATCAACTGCGGTTCGCGTCCGCATCGGACCTGATGTGACACAGATCTCGCATGCAGTTATGCCCACTGTAGACCAGATCCGCCACTGAACGATTGTTTGCTCACCTTTCAGACAGAGAGCCGCCTCGAACGCGTCAGCGACCCGAAACATCTCCCGACGTTTCTGCGCACATGTCGCCCGACCTCGTCTTATGCCCTCCGGGCCACATCCGATCCCGAAGATTATCGAACGTTCAAAAATCTAGCTCAAAACCACTGACTTCACCAGAGTGATTTGGAAGTGTTCACATCAGTCGAAGTCCACTACGGATTGACGACGACTCCGAGCACGGTCACTGACGACGGCTCGGGAAACGTGTGGAGCAAACGTGTTCCAAGAGCTTTTCAAAGGAGAAAAGATGAACTCTGTCTCGCGAAGTCGCCGCCGCAGACTATCGGCAGCCGCAATCATGGGTGCCATCGCCTTGACCGCCACCGCGTGCGGCGGCGGTGGTAGTGGCTCGGGTGAGGGCGACTCAGTCGTCATCGGCTACACCGGACCCCTCAGCGGAGGAGGCGCCGCGTACGGTGAGAACGTGAAGATCGGCCTCGAAATGGCCATCGCCGATCTCAATGCGGACGGTGTCGAGGTCGATGGCGAACCCGTGACTCTGGAGCTGAAGTCCCTCGACGACAAATACGCACCGTCGACTGCCGCCAGCAATGCTCAACGACTGGCCGACCAGGACAAGGCCCCGGTGGTCGTCTCCCCGAATGCCGGAGCGATCAAGGCGATTCAGCAGATCAACAGCGGCAGATCGAGCTTCCTCATCTCCGCGTACACCTCGGATCCGGCGATCGTGCAGGCGGACAATCCTCTGACGATGATGATTCCCCCGAATTTCGAATCCTACGCGACGGAGTTCTCCGAAACCGCCATGGAACACGGAGGCAAGAAGCTCGCTCTGCTCGGAACTCAGAGTGAGTACGGGCAGCAGTGGTCCAAGTCGATCACAGGCGCGTGGAGCGACGCCGGCGGAAAGGTCGGCGGAGACAACAGCATCGACTATGCCACCGTGTCCGATTTCGCGGGGCCCGTCTCGAAAGCCCTGGCCGAGAAGCCCGACGCGATCTTCGTCGGCGGACCATCCCAACCGACCGCTCTGATCATGGAGGAAGCTCGCAAGCAGGGCTTCGAAGGCAGCTTCCTCGTCATGGACCAGGCGAAACTGGATGAGATGGCGACGGTGACGGAGCTCGACAATCTCAAGAACTCGGTCGGAGTTCTGCCCGTCTCCGAATATCAGGATCCGGGCACCGAAGACTTCCTGAAGAAGTTCGCCGAGAAGGCCGGTGAGAAGAAGGTCCCGACCAGCGAAACGGCACTGAACTACCAAGGAATAGCGATCATCGCCAAGGCGATGGAGGTTGCGGGAACGACGGACGACCCCGAGAAGATCAGGGAAGCCATCGGTGAAGCACTGCCGGAGGTCGATGACAAATACAAAGTCAATGGCTTCCCCGATGAGATCACGGAGCAGGGGCACCTCCTCAACCCCGACCTGGAGGCAACTTTCCTCGATGAGGACGGCGAATACACGAAGGTGCCGATCGAACAGGCATCCGACGACAAGTAATCTCCGTCAGCGGCATCTCCCAGGGGTGAGGCGCGTCCGTGCGCCTCACCCGGGCCGCACTCATGCCTGCAGAGGACCCGATTCACCATGACCCTCTTCATCCAACAGCTCTTCAACGGCCTTGCGCTGGGCGGCGTCTACTGCCTGGCCGCGATCGGTCTGACCTTGGTGTTCGGAGTGCTGCGCATTCCCAACCTGGCTCACGGTGCGCTGTATATGCTCGGCGCCTACATCACCTACTTCTTCCTCACAACTGTCGGTGTTCCCTATATCGCGGCGATCGGCATCGCGGCGATCGTGCTCTTCGTCGTCGGCGTCGGGCTCGAACGTCTCGTGTTCCACCCCTTGCGCAACTCCCCGCACACTCACCACATGATTGCGGCAGTCGGTGCGATGTTCTTCTTCCAGGCTCTGGCTCAAGCGATCTGGGGCGCCGACTTCCGCCGCATGGACACTCCGATCACCGGCGAGCTGCGAATACTCGGCGCCGAGATCTCTGCGCAGCGCATCGTCATCATCGTCACCGCTGTGATCGTGCTGGCGCTGCTGGCGTGGTTCATCAAACGATCCATCCACGGTCAGACGATCGAAGCGATCGAACAGGATCGCGTCGGTGCATCGCTCGTCGGCATCAACCCGTCGATGGTCGCGATGCTGACGTTGGGTCTGTCCGCCGTGCTCGCGACCATCGCGGCGGGACTCGTCGCACCGATCAATCTTCTGTCACCGACGATGGGAGACGCACTCAACCTCAAGGTGTTCGCCATAATCATCCTCGGCGGGCTCGGATCTCTTCCGGGGGCCATCGTCGGCGGATTCGCACTCGCGATCGCCGAGACGATGACAGCGACCTACATCTCCTCAGCGGTCGGCGAGGCCGTGGCATTCGTCGTTCTCGTGGCGGTGCTGGCCATCAAGCCCAACGGACTGTTCACGAAGGCGGTGCAGC
The DNA here is from genome assembly GCF_052105255.1 of Brevibacterium sp. Classification (NCBI taxonomy): domain Bacteria; kingdom Bacillati; phylum Actinomycetota; class Actinomycetes; order Micrococcales; family Brevibacteriaceae; genus Brevibacterium; species Brevibacterium sp. Next base: position 2,722 of record NZ_JBQDYQ010000017.1, on the reverse strand, counting down.
GATGAACTCCATGAAGAATCCTCGAATCATCGGCACCATCGCCGTCATCATCCTGCTCGGCCTCACGCCCCTGGCGTTCGGGCAGGAGAACTACACGATGCGGGTGATCACCGTAGGCATGTGTGCGGCGATCGCCGTCTATGGTCTCAACATCATCCTCGGCTTCACCGGTCAGCTGAATCTGGCTCAAGGCGGATTCTCCGGCATCGGCGCCTACGGGGTGGGGCTGCTCACCACCGACTACGATTGGTCCTTCTGGGCTGCCTTCTGCGTGTCCGTGATCGGCACCGCGGTCATCGGTTACCTCTGCGGGCTGATTGCGCTGCGGACCAAGGACGAATACTTCGCCATCTTCACCATGGCCATCGGCTTCATCATCTTCCTCGTCATCAGCCGCTGGGAGTCCGTCACTCATGCACATTCCGGAGTCAACAATGTGAAGTTCCCCGAAGGCGGAGGACTCATCGACTTCGAATCGCCCACTGCGATGTTCTACCTCGTCTTCGCCGTTCTGCTCGTCTGTGTCTACACGACGTACGCGATTCGGCGCTCGAGCGTGGGCCGCACGCTGCTGACCATCAGAACGAGTGAAGATCTCGCGGATGCGATCGGTGTGCGTGTCGGCTTCAGCAAACAGCTCGCCTTCGCGGCATCCGCTGTCTTCGGAGGGATGGGCGGAGGTCTCTACGCATCCGTGGTCGGCTTCATCGGACCCGATTCGGCGACGATCGACAAGACCTTCGAATTCCTCATGTTCATCCTCGTCGGAGGAATGGGCACTGTCGCAGGTCCCCTGCTCGGGAGCATGATCGTGACATTCCTGTTCGAACTGTTCCAGGACTTCCAGGCGTATCGATTCATCGTTCTGGGCCCCATCATCGTCGCCCTCGTGATCTTCGCACCGCGGGGAATCGTCGGTTACCTCGGCGGTATCGTCGACAGACGCAATCGACGGCGCAGGGCCGAATCTGCCCGCGGTGCCGATGATGATCATGAATCGACAGATGCTTCGACCTCCGGCGAAACGGGCGACCACCGCGCACGGAACGTCGCCGACGGAGTCGACTCGAGTGTCGGCCGGACCGGAAGCACCCCGTCGTCCGAGGAGACGAAATGACAATGCTGGAAATACGAGACCTCGGTAAGCGCTTCGGCGGACTCGATGCGGTCAAGGACGTCGACCTGGACGTCGAGGCGGCCAGATCACCGCTGTCATCGGTCCCAACGGAGCAGGCAAGTCGACGCTGTTCAACCTCGTCCATGGCTTCTATCGACCCACCGCGGGGACCATCACTTTCAAGGGTGACGACATCACTCATTCGTCCCCGCACCGTACGGTGTCCGGCGGTATCGCGCGCACATTCCAGACGACGAATCTGTTCGACGACAGCACCCTGTTGGAGAACGTCCTGGCCGGTCGGATCGTCCGTTCGAAGTCCACTGTCTTCGACGCTGTCTTCCACACTCCTCGCCACCGTCGTGAATCACGGATCAACGAGGACAAGGCGATGGAAGCTCTCGAGTTCTGCGGAGTCGCGGACTATCGGCACGATCTGGCGTCCAATGTTCCGCAGGAGGTGCAGAAGCGCACCGCAGTGGCCATGGCCCTGGCCACGGAGCCTGAGCTGCTGCTGCTCGACGAACCGGCCGGCGGCATCCCCGAAGAGGAGACCGTCGACTTCGGCAACCTCATCCGCTCCCTGCCGCAGCGAGGGGTCTCCGTCCTGCTCGTCGAACACAAGATGACGATGATCATGGACCTCGCGGACACGATCCTCGTCCTCGATCACGGGCAGAAGCTGGCGCTCGGTGCACCGGCGGAGATCCAGTCGAATCCGGATGTCATCCGTGCCTATCTCGGTTCGACAGCACAGGAGGAGGACTGATGCTCACTCTCGACAATGTCAGCACCGGATACGATGCCGCCGATGTGCTCCACGGCGTGAGCATCACTGCGCGGCCCGGAGAGCTCACCGTGGTCCTCGGCGCGAACGGATCAGGCAAGACGACTCTCTTCAAGACCATCAGCGGACTGATGCGGGTCCGTACCGGTTCGATCACCTATGAGGGACGGCCGCTGCATCGAGCACGCGCGAATGCCATCGTCAAGGCCGGTATCGCGCACTGCCCCGAGAGCCGTCACCTGTTCGGGAAGATGTCGGTGGAGAAGAATCTGCGTCTGGGGTCATATCCTCACCGGAACGGTTCTCGAACCGAAGAGATCTACTCTGACGTGCTCGATATGTGGCTCTTCGTAATTGAGAGTGTAGATCGGTGATTCCAGGACACGGCGAGTCGCTGCGCGGATAGACGTCGAGGTCTTCCGATGATGGAAGTTCTCACACAATCCATCCGAAAGACCTCGACGTGGCCAAGCCTACTTTCTCGACCCCTGACCTCACGACATTCTGCCGACTCGACACCCTCGACCTCGCCTGCATCGGCCAGCACATCACCGGGCACAAGGCCATCCTGGAATGCCGGCCCAACACTGCTGATGACTGGTGCCGTCGGTGCGGTGGCCACGGGATCATTCGCGACACCGTCGTCCGCCAGCTGGCCCACGAACCTTTCGGCCACCGACCAACTACGCTTCATCTTCGCCTCCGCCGTTACAAATGCATCGAGTGTGGCCGCGTCTGGCGCCAAGACGCCACAGCCGCGGCACCACCACGAGCGAAGATCTCGCGAACCGGCCTCGACTGGGCGCTGCGTGCCCTCG
>NZ_JBQDYQ010000016.1:0-60829 GCF_052105255.1 Brevibacterium sp. | reverse complement strand
TACCTGACGGCGGCCCAGCAACCTCGCGCGGGGTTGCTGGGCCGCCGTCAGGTAGTAATTGGGGGTGGTGGTCAGTTGCAGCCGTCGGGGCCGCAGGCGGCGCCGTCGGCGAAGTCCTTGCCCGCTGACTGCGGAGTGCCGGCGAGCACCGTGAGTTTCTGTCCCTCGTCCCAGGCGGTCTCGAGGGCCTGAGAGAAGACCTCCGCCGGTTGGGCTCCGGAGATGCCGTACTTGCGGTCGATGACGAAGAACGGGACTCCATTGGCGCCGAGCGAGCGGGCCTCACTGATATCGGCCCGCACCTCGTCCGAGAACTCATCGGTTGCGAGGATCCGGCGGACCTCGTCGGGGTCGAGGCCGATCTCACGCCCCGCCTCGGCGAGGTAGTCGATGTCACCGATGTCGCGCCCCTTCTCGAAGTGGCCCGAGAGCAACATCTCCTTGGCTTCGGACATCAGCCCGCGGGTCTTGGCGAAGTGGAGGAAACGGTGGGCGGTGAAGCTGTTGGCCACGACGATCGAGTCGAAGTCGTAGTTCAGGCCGACTCCGGCAGCCTGCTCTGTGACATGGTCGAACATCTGCCGCACCTGATCGGCGGGCAAGCCCTTCATCTGACTGAGGTATTCGGTCTCGGTGCCGTCGAAGTGATCGGGCAGGCTCGGATCAAGCTGGAAACTGCGCCATTGGACGTCCACGTCGTCCCTGTGAGGGAAGCCGTCGAGGGCATCCTCGAAGCGACGTTTTCCGATATAGCACCAGGGGCAGGCGATATCCGACCAGATCTCAATCTTCATATCAATGCCAACCGTGCCCATCTCACGGTTATTCCGCAGGTCCGACTCAGAACAGAGCCTGCTGCGATGGCGCGGTGAGCTGCTGCGTCGGAGCTGGCTCGCCCGCCTTCTGCGGGGTTCGACTCGAGCCCGGGCGGCCGCGCATCCTCGAAGTCGCAGGGTACTCGTCATCGCTGCGTCCGCGCAGGTCATAGCGGTCGATGAGGGGGTTGATGCGGTCACCGAGCCACCGACGATACTCCTTCGAGGCATAGGATGAGCCGGCGTACATCCGGCGATAGCGGGGGAGCAGCTCGGGGCGGTTGCGTTCGAGCCATTCGAAGAACCATTCGCGGGCGCCGGGACGCAGGTGCAGTGCCCCGTAGACGACTCGTGCGGCTCCGGCGTCTTTGATTGCCCGAAGAGCGGATTCGAGGTGGTCACGGGAGTCGGTGAGTTTCGGCATGATCGGCATCATGAACACGGTGACATCGAACCCGAGTTCGGCGGCCGCGCGCACGGTGGCCAGCCTGGCCTTCGTCGTCGGCGTGCCCGGCTCGAGGCTCTGCTGCAGAGCGTCGTCGTGAACGGCGATCGACATGCTGATCTCAACAGGAGCGTCCTCGGCGACGCGGGCCAGCAGAGGCAGATCCCGTCGCAGCAGCGTGCCCTTGGTCAGAATCGACATCGGAGTCGACTGTTCGGCCAGTGTGGTGATGATCCCCGGCATGAGGGAGTAGCGGCCTTCGGCACGCTGATAGGGGTCGGTGTTCGTGCCGAGCGCGACATGGTCTCGCGCCCAACTCGGACGCGCCACCTCGGCGGCGAGGACATCGGCGATATTGATCTTGACGACGACCTGGCGATCGAAGTCCGTCCCGGAATCAAGATCGAGGTATCGGTGAGTGTTCCTGGCGAAGCAGTACACACAGGCGTGTGAGCAGCCGCGGTAGGGGTTGACGGTCCAGGAGAAGGGCATCGAGCTGGACTGCGGAACCTTGTTCAGCGCCGACTTCGCCAGCACCTCGTGGAAGGTGATTCCTGAGAATTCCGGCGTCTGCACCGACCGGACCAGGCCCTTCGTACCGAAGAGGACAGGTGTGCTGGGGTCGGTGCTGCCGCTCGCTTCGTTCCACCGCATGACATCATTCGAACACGAGTTCGAATGCGAGTCAAGGGTGGGGCGCGGCGTTCAGGCGAGGTCAGGAAATGCGCAGTCCCTTGAACACACTGCGGTGGAATACCAGGGCCTCGGGTCCGTCGTCATTGCGAGTGCCGAGGATCTCGAGCAGGGCCACGGTGTGGTCGCCGGCTGCGATCTCATCGTAGAGCCTGGTCCAGAGGAACGCCGAGCTGCCGGGGATCGTCAGCGCGCCTCCGGCCGTCACCTCAGCGCTGACGCCGGTGAATCGTCGACTGCGATCCTTGGCGGCCAACTGCCTGGCCAGGTGCTCCTGGTCGGTGCCCAGCAGGGAGATCCCCAGCTCGGGAGCTCGTCGCAGGGTGGGCCAGGTGGACGATGTGTTCTGGACGGCGACGCTGACCAGCGGCGGGTCGAGGGAGACGCCGACAGTCAGGGTGGAGGCGACAAGGCCCAGTGGTGCCGCATCGACCTCGGCCCCGATGAACGCGACCCCCTGGGGGAAGTGGGAGAAGGTCTCGCGGAGAGCCTCGGGCGTTGCCGGGGCCACCGGGGCCGGTGATTGTGCGGTGCGGTCTGCCAAGAGCGTCATTCCTTCACCTCTGTGCTCGTATGGTCGTCGGTGTCTCAGGTGCCCGCTGCTTCCGTTGAGCAGACGTTGAGCAGACAATGCCGACGGGGCCGTCTGCCGGGACCGATGAAGTCGATCGTCGCAAAGCCACGGCGTCGACGTCGTGGCCAAGGTCATACGAAGACGACTTATGACCACATATGACGCTGAGCGTCAGGACGTGACACAAAAGCGCAGGTGCCAGCGACGTCCGGGCATAGATTGCTCAGCGAAACACGGACTCGTCTGGCCGCGAGCCGCCCGAACCCCGCCGCAGAGGAGCATCACATGACGCAGACTTCGGTCACCGCACCGAGAACCCAGGACCCACCGCAGCGGCTCCTGTCCGGGAAGAAGCGGGTGCTGGCCTCGGCCTTCGCCGGAACGACGATCGAGTGGTACGACTTCTACCTCTACGGCACCGCAGCAGCCCTGATCTTCAATGTCCAGTTCTTCCCCAGCCACAGTGAGCTGGGCAGCAGCCTCGCCGCCTTCGCCAGCCTCGCCGTCGGCTTCTTCGCCCGACCACTGGGCGGCATCATCGCCGGCCATCTCGGCGATCGGGTGGGCAGAAAGGCTCTTCTCGTCGTCTCCCTGCTGTCCATGGGAATCGCGTCGACGCTCATCGGACTCGTCCCGAACTTCAACGCGATCGGCTGGTGGGCAGCTGCTGCCCTCGTCGTCCTGCGCATCGTGCAGGGACTCTCAGCCGGAGCGGAATGGGGCGGCTCGGCACTGCTCTCGGTCGAACACGCACCGGCGATCAAGCGCGGACTGTTCGGCTCCTTCACCCAGATCGGCTCCGCCGCGGGAATGCTTTTGGCCACCGGCGCCTTCTTCACCGTCCAGAGCCTGCTCACCGACGAACAGTTCGAAGCCTTCGGCTGGCGCATCCCCTTCCTCGCCTCCGCTCTGCTCGTGGCACTGGGACTGTGGATCCGCCTCGGCGTCTCCGATGCTCCGGAATTCCAGGAGCTCAAGGCCTCCGGCAACGTCGCCAAGGCGCCCCTGCGCGACGTGCTGACCAAACACCCACGGGTCCTCCTCGTCACCATCGGACTCCGCCTGGCGCAGAACAGCGTCTTCTACCTCATCACCGTCTACATGCTCAGCTACCTGTCGGAGAACCGCGGCGACTCGACCTCGGGTGTCACGGCCGTCATGATCGCCTCGGCGATCGGACTGTTCACCGGGCCTCTCTGGGGGTGGGCCTCGGACAAGGTCGGTCGCAAACGCGTGAGCATCGGCGGCATCATCGGCGTCGCCGTCTTCGGCTGGATCTTCTTCGCCTTCCTCGACTCGGGCCCCTTGGCGTTCCTGCCCATCATCGTCATCCTCGGCATGAACCTCGCCCACGATGCCGTCTACGGCCCCCAGGCGGCCTGGTTCGCCGAACAGTTCCCCATCGAGGTCCGCTATTCGGGAGTGAACATGGGCTACCAGCTGGGCACCGTCATCGGCGGCGGAATCATGCCGATGGTCGCGGCACTGCTCTACGTTGCCGGGGGCCATTCGCCCTGGCTCATCTGCGGCTACCTCACCCTGCTGTGCGTCCTCTCACTCATCGCCGCCATCGGCGCCAAAGATCCTGCCCGAGCGCTCGCCCGCACCGCGGCCTGAATACTCCCGCCGATTCGTCGGCCCACACTCATCGCACCACCATGATTAGGAGACGCCCATGACGAAACCGATCCTGCTCAACGCCTTCGACATGATGACCCCGGTCCACCAGTCACCCGGACTGTGGCGCCACCCGGAATCGAGAGTCGACGAATTCACCCAGCTGTCCTTCTGGACGGACCTGGCCACAACCCTCGAGGAGGGCGGATTCTCCTCTCTCTTCCTCGCCGACATCCTCGGCGTCTATGACGTGTACGGCGGCAACGCGGATGTCACGAACCGTGGGGGAGTGCAGTTCCCACTGCTCGACCCCCTCGTCGCCGTCCCCGCCATGGCCGCAGCCACGACGACGCTGGGATTCGGTGTGACTGCCTCGGTGACCTATGAGAAGCCCTACCTGCTCGCCCGCACCCTGACCACCCTCGATCACTTCACGAACGGACGTGTGGCCTGGAACATCGTCACCAGCTATGTCGACTCCGCTGCCCGCAACCTCGGGCTCAAGGGCCAGATCCCGCACGATGAGCGCTACGACCGGGCCGATGAGTTCATGGAAGTCATGTACAAGCTGTTCGAGGGCTCGATCACTCCGGACGCACTCAAAGCCGATGCCGACGCCAACGTCTTCGTCGACCCGAACGAGGTCCACGACATCGGCCACGACGGCAAGTTCTTCACCGTCCCCGGTCAGGCGCTCGCCGTCCCCGGACCGCAGGGCACCCCGCTGCTCTTCCAGGCCGGTGCATCCAAACGCGGGCAGGAATTCGCGCTCGACCACGCCGAGGCGATCTTCTTCTCCGGACCGACCCCGGAGATCCTTCGCAGCTGGGTCGACAAGGTTCGTGACGGACTCGAAGAGCGCGGACGCGCCCGTGACGCGGTGAAGATCTTCGCTCTGGCCACCGTGATCGTCGACGACACTGACGAAGCCGCCGAGGCTCGCCTGGCCGACTATCGCCGCTACGTCGACACCGAATCCGCGCTGTCCCTATTCGGCGGATGGACCGGAGTCGACCTCTCGGGAGCTGATCCCGATGACACCCTCGAATACGTTTCGACCGAAGCCAACCAGTCGGCGCTCGCCTCCTTCACCACCATGGCGGGACACAAACCCTGGACGATTCGGGACCTTGCGGAGTTCGTCGCCCTCGGCGGACGCGGACCGGTCATCACCGGATCACCGGGGACCATCGTCGACGAGTTCGAACGATGCATGACCGAAGCTGATATCGACGGATTCAACATCGCCGCAGCCGTGCGCCCAGCCGATGCCGAACGCTTCACGAAGTACGTCTCACCCGAACTGCGCCGCCGCGGACTCCTGCCCGAACCGACCGCAGGTGCCACGGTGCGCGAGCAGCTCACCGGGGCCGGTCCCCGCCTGGCCGAGGACCACACGGGTGCCCGGTTCCGCCTCGGCGAGGGTGCCCGCGTCTGATCACACGGGGTCCGACGAATCGGGGAACGGCCGTGAGGCATAATGGTCTGCGGCCGTTTTCCGATCCGCGAACCGAACTGAGACCGCGAATGAGTGCATCGACTCCGCTGACCACCACCGATGATTCGGACGATCGCGGATACCGGCGCAGAGCTCTCGTCGCCGCGGCCGTCGGTTACGGACTCGACGGCTTCGACCTCCTCATTCTCAGCTTCGCCCTGTCGGGCATCATCGCCTCATTCGGGCTCAGCGACGTCGCAGCCGGGTCCCTGTCGACGATCACTCTGCTCGGCGCCGTGGTCGGCGGAATCGTCTTCGGTGCCCTCGCCGACCGTCACGGCCGGGTACGGGTGCTCACCTGGACGGTCCTCATCTTCGCGGTATTCACCGGATTATCGGCACTGGCACAGGGGTATTGGGACCTCGCGGCCTACCGGTTCATCGCCGGAATCGGAATCGGCGGAGAGTTCGGCATCGGCATGGCCCTGGCCGCCGAGGCGGTGCGTGCCGACCAGCGAGCGCGGGCCACATCGTGGGTGGGAGTGGGATTCCAGCTCGGCGTGTTCGCCGCAGCCATCGTCTCGGCTCCCGTCATCGCCCTGTGGGGCTGGCGGGCACTGTTCGTCATCGGACTCGTCCCCGCTGCCGCCGTGCGCGTGGCCGAATCTCTCGTCGGTCTGGGGCTGAGCACGTCGACGGTGCGCACCTATGCGCCTGCCCGTGAGAAGAAGCTCAGCGGCTGGCCGCTCGGTCAGTCGACGTCGGCCGGATCCGCCGCGATGGGCTCTGCATCCTCTGCGGCCGGGACCGCGACGGACTCGGCCGCAGCAGGTTCGGCGGGATCGGCTGCGGCAGGTTCGGCCTGAGCTTCGTCGGGCCCGGTCTCGGCCAACCGCTTCGAATGCTTGTCGTGCTGCTCCTGACTCGTTCCCAGATGGCGACCGGCCAGCGAACCAGCCAGCGTCTGGTCCCGGCGGGCGATGGCGTCGAAGAGCTCGGCGTGCTCGGCGGCGACGACGGCAAGGTCATCATGCTGACTCAGCTGCCACCGCATCCGTGAGTCCAGCAGGGCACCGATCTCGCCGAGGAGCTCATTGCCCGAGAGTTCGGTGACGATGGCATGGAATTCCGCGGCACACCGATGGGCACCGGCGACGTCCCCGGCATCGGCGAGCTCTCGGCCCTTGAGCATCGTTGCTTCCAGTCGGGCCAGGCCCTCGCGGGTATGGCGCTGAGCGGCGAGCTCGAAAGAGAGCACGTCGAAGACCGTGCGCACCTCGTTGAGGTCGGCGATGTCGCTGGGGGAGAATTCCCTGACCGTCGACCAGGTGTTCGGACGATTCGTCACCAGCCCTTCCGAGGCGAGTTTCTTCAGCGCCTCGCGGATGGGCACTCTGGAGACACCGAGCTCAGTGGCGAGGTTGCGCTCGACGAGCCGCGAACCCGGTCGACGGTGGCCTTCGATGATCTCATTGCGCAGCGCCTCGGTGACCCGCATGGTCTCCGACTGGTGACTCTCGGCAGACTTCATCCGGTCCCTCACCTCACTGTGAGCGCTTCATGGCACGGCCCAGAGTATCGAGCCCGACCGAGCCGAGGCCCAGGGCCCGGGTGTGGAAGTCCTTGAGGTCGAAATCGGCACCCGCCGCAGCCTTCGCCTCGTCACGGTACTGCTCCCACAGTCGCTGACCGATCTTGTAGCTCGGTGCCTGCCCGGGCCAGCCGAGGTAGCGGTCGAGCTCGAAGGCCAGGAACGACCGGTCCATGGCCACATTGTCGGTGAGGAATTGCCATGCCTTCTCGCGGTTCCAAATCCCTCCGCCGAGGCTCTCAGGCGCCTCGAGGCCGAGGTGGAATCCGATGTCGAGGACGACACGGGCGGCACGCAGCCGCTGCGAATCGAGCATGCCGAGATAGTCGCCGGGATCGTCGAGGAACCCGAGATCGGCCATGAGCTTCTCCGCGTACAGAGCCCACCCTTCACCGTGGCCGGACACCCAGCACATGAGGCGGCGCCAGCGATTGAGGGTATCGGAGACGTAGGTGGCCTGACCGACTTGCAGGTGGTGGCCGGGCACACCCTCGTGGTAGACGGTGGTCTTCTCCTGCCAAGTGGCGAAATCCGTGACGCCTTCGGGCACCGACCACCACATACGGCCGGGGCGGGAGAAGTCGTCGGTCGGGCCGGTGTAGTAGATGCCGCCGGTGGCCGAGGGGGCGATCATGCACTCGATCGTGCGAACGGGTTCGGGGATGTCGAAATGGGACTTGCCGAGTTCGCGGATCGCTTCGTCGGCTACCTCCTGCATCCAGTCCCGCAGCGCCTCGGTGCCGTGCAGGGTCCGCTGCGGGTCGTTGTTCAGGGCGTCCATGACCTCGAACAGGTCGGTGCCGGGCATGATCTTCTCTGCCACTTGGCGTTGCTCGGCGTCGATGCGCTCGAGTTCTTCGAGACCCCAGGCGTAGGTCTCGTCGAAGTCGACCTCGGCGCCGAGGAAGTCCCGGGAATACAGTGCGTATGCTTCGCGACCGCACGCCTCGTCGTCTCCGGCGGCGGGCAGCACCTGTTCGCCGAGGAATTCGGCCAGTTTCGCTGCGGACTCGCGAGCCTCCTCGGCGTGGGTGTCGAGATCCGAACGCAGGGCGTCGGGAACATCGGCGCCGGCGACGAGGCGATCGAAGTTGCTGCCAGGTTCGGCCAGGGCACGGGCCTGTTCGATGACCTTCTCGACCTGGATGCGAGCGGCGACGCGCCCGTTGTCGCGTGCCATCGCCAGGGACTCCTGGTAGCCGGCCAATGAGCCGGGCACGGCAGCCAAAGTGGTCGAGATCGTCTCCCAATCGGCCGTGGTCTCCGTGGGCATGAGGTCGAAGGCGTCGCGGACTTGCTGCAACGGGGATTCGATGACGTTGAGGCTGGCGTGCTTGATCCCGGCGGCAAAGTAGTCGCGGTCGACGCCGAGGCGATCTCGCATCGCATCGATGGTCACGAGGTCGACGTCGTCGAGGTCGGAGCCGTCCGCGGCCTCATCGAGGCGGGCCAGGGTCCGTACGGTGACATCGTTGACCGCGGAGAGTCCGGCCGGTGAGAAGTCGTCGAAGCCCTGTGCACCGTCGAGTCCGAGGTAGAGGGCGAGGGAAGGGGAGAGGGCGAGCATGTCATCGACGTAGTCTTCAGCGACCGCATCGACGGCGGAGGGGGTTCTCTTCACAGTCATGATGACCACCCTATCGCGAGCTGGGTCACATCCGTGGTGGACCGGACCGCGCAATCAGCGCGAACCCGCTAATGTGTCACTGTTCCCCGCAGGCAGCAGAAAGTGAGACCGATCTCCAGTGGCACGAGCGAAGCTGTGGACGAAGGACTTCATCGTCGGAATCGGGCTCAACCTCTCGATGTCGATGGTCTTCTACCTGCTCATGACGTCGATGGCAGGGTACGCGGTGGCACGGTTCTCCGCCGGTGAGGCCGCTGCCGGCTTCGCCTCCTCCTCGTTCGTCGTCGGTGCCGTGGTCGCTCGCGTGCTGACGGGCAAGTACCTTGACTTCATCGGCAGGCGCACTCTGCTCATCATCACCATGGCGGTCTCCGTGCTCGCCTCCCTGGCCTATATCTACGCTGGCGACCTCTCTGTGCTCCTAACGCTGCGCATCGTCCACGGAATCGCCTTCGGGGCCGGGAACACCGCGATCATGACGGCTATCCAGAGCATCATCCCCGCCTCTCGCCGGGGAGAGGGCACCGGGTACTTCGGCACGGCGACGACTCTGTCGACGGCGCTCGGGCCCTATCTGGGGGTCCTCCTGCCCCGTGAGTTCGACTTCGTCATGCTCTTCGTCGCCTCGGCGTTCATGTCCGTCCTAGCGCTCATCTGCTGTTTCCTCATCCGGCTGCCCGTGCAGGAGATCAGCGACTATCAGCGGCGCACGAAATGGCATCTCAAACTCGGCACCCTCGTCGATCGGGACGGGCTGCGGATCGGTTCGGTGATGCTTCTGGCCGGCACCGCCTACGCTGCGGCGCTGGTGTTCCTCGCCGGCTATGCGGCCGAACACGGCGTCGCCTCCGCCGCGTCCCTGTTCTTCGTGGCCTTCGCCGTGGCGTCCCTGTTCGCGCGTCTGTTCGTCGGCAGGTTGCAGGACACCTTCGGTGACAATGCGGTGATCTTCCCTGTCTTCGTCGCGGATATCGCCGGCAATGTTCTGCTGGCGCTGTGGCCGACGATGACGGGGATCGTTCTGGCCGGAGTGCTCATCGGCCTCGGTTTCGGTTCGCTAATGCCGTGCATGCAGGCGATCACAGTGAAGTCTGTGCCCATGAACCGCGTCCCCGTCGCCACCGCGTCGTTCTTCCTCCTCCTCGACGCAGGCTCCGGCATCGGCCCGGTCATCCTCGGCTTCCTCTACCCGTTCACCGGCGGAAACGGAATGTTCCTCGTCTGCGCCGGACTCGTCGTCCTCGCCATCGGCGTATACGTCGTGGTGCACGGACGTCGCCGAGGCGGTCGCCCCGGCCGCGAATACCTCACCTGATCCCTCTAATTACTACCTGACGGCGGCTCAGCAACCTGGCGCGAGTTTCCACACTGGGTTGCTGGGCCGCCGTCAGGTAGTAATTGGGGAGGGGCGGGCGCGATAGGCTGGACATAACCGACTGGAGGATGAGAATGAAGTTCGCGCTCGCTCAGATCAACACCACCACCGAGGTGGCCGACAACCTCGAGAAGGTCCGTTCCTATGCCCGTCGGGCCGCCGCGAGGGGAGCCCGGTTCGTCGTCTTCCCCGAAGCGACGATGTCGGCATTCGGATCCGGCCTGCGCATCATCGCCGAGGAGCACTCCGAGTCGTGGAGAAGGGCGCTGAGTGAGTTCGCGGACGAGACCGGGATCACCGTCGTCGTCGGTGAATTCGCGGCCACGGACGACAAGGTCATCAACCTGCTCGCAGTGTATTCCCCTGACGGCCAGCGCAGCGTTTATGCGAAGATCCATCTCTACGATGCCTTCGGCTTCAAGGAATCCGACACCGTCGCGGCGGGGGATGAGCCGGTGCTCTTCACCGTCGACGGCGAGGACATCGGTCTGGCCCTGTGCTACGACATCCGGTTCCCGAAGCTCTTCGCCGAACTCAGTCGGCGGGGCGCACGCCTGACCGTCGTCGCCGCTTCCTGGGGTGCGGGACCGCGCAAGGCCGAACAGTGGGAGATCCTCGCTCGCGCCCGTGCCCTGGACTCGAATATGTTCATCGCCGCCCTCGGCCAAGCCGATCCCGAAGTGACTGGCGTCCCGGTTCCGAAGAAAGGGCCGACCGGGGTCGGCCACAGTCTGGTCTCCGACCCCCTGGGCGAGGTGCTCAACTCACTCGACGGTAACGAACGACTCGAGATCGTCGAGATCGACCTCAACGCCGCCGATGCCGCAGCGGAGACGGTTCCAGTGCTCACGAACGCGAAACTCGGGTACTGAGCTCGAGATGGGCGCTCAGCGCATTTCCGGTGAAAATGCGGCGACTGCAATACTGTTCTCATGAGTTCTGGTTCAGAGGTCCAAGCGTCACCGCCGGTCGAGGGACTGCGCGAACGCAAGAAGCGTGAGCGCGGGCAGGCTCTTCGCCGTGCCGCCATCGACCTGGCCCTGGAGAAGGGCTATCACAACGTCACCGTCGAAGACATCTGTGAGCGCTGCCGAGTCTCCCGACGGACCTTCTTCAACTACTACTCATCGAAGGACGAGGCGCTGCTCGGTCGCGCGGACACCGTCTTCGACGAAGAGGACCAGCCGGCCATCGAGGAGTTCGAGGCCGGGGGACCCCATGGACGCCTCGTCGCCGACCTCGAACACCTGCTCGCATTCATCGTCGCCACTCGGATGGAGAAGCGCGACGATATGCACCAGTACCATCTCATGCTCAAAAAGGACCCGTCGCTGATCCCGCTGCAGATGTCGCGGATGGGCAATAACGAACGGCTCTTTCGGCAGATCATCCAACGCCGCCTCGACGGGACCCCCTCGGCACCGGTCGACGTCATGGGGGCTCACCCCGGTGACTATGCCGACGACGATATCGAAGTCTCCGCGCGAGCCGAAGCCGTCGCCGCTTTGGCGATGATGGCGCTCAAGGCGACATTCACCCGGATGCGACGGGTCGACGGAGATCCGGGGCCAGTGATCGACAGACTCTTCGACGAACTGCGTGCGCTCTTCCGCGAAGAAGCCGATTAGCGAAGCAGCCGACTGGAACTGAGGACCGTCGGTCGCCGCTGCCGCTTGAGGCGACAGTGGCACGGGAGACCCGACCCCGGTACGGGAGTCCGTTGAAGGCCGGAGCCTCACCGGCCCAGGTGCTGGTCCCAGGTCTGTGGGAGACGCTTGCGCACATTGCGGCGTGGAGCCCGGAAGCCCGCCCGATCGCCCTTGCGGGTCTCGGACTCGGCCTCCGCGCTGGCCTGCTGGGCCGCATAGGTGATAGCCACCTGACGGATCGCCACGACCGCGGCCACAGCCGCCGCACTGGCCATCTCGTCGCTGATCGGTTCGCCGTCATCGGCGCGCACCTGTGAGCGTCCCTCCGCAGAGGGCACCCGCAGCGCCCCGTCCGAGGCTGTGGCCCCGCCCTCCTCGGCGGCGAAATCCTCACCGGGGACGGTCACCTCGGCGTCGACTCCGCCGGGCAGGTTCGTCTCGGCGTCGGTCTGCAGATCATCGCTCATAGGGGGATGTTACCGTGCTTGCGCGCGGGAGCGTCGACGTGCTTGTTCTTCAGCGCACGCAGGGAACGCACGATCCGGCTGCGGGTCTCACTCGGCTTGATGACGGCGTCGATGTAGCCTTCCTCAGCGGCCAGGTACGGGTTGAGCAGCGCATCCTCGTAGTCCTGGATGAGTTCGGCACGTGCCGCTTCGACATCCTCGCCGGCCTCTTCGACGGCCTTGAGCTTGCGGCGATAGACGATGTTCGCAGCACCCTGGGCACCCATGACCGCGATCTGCGCGCTCGGCCAGGCGAGATTGATATCGGCACCGAGCTGCTTCGACCCCATCACGCAGTACGCGCCGCCGTAGGCCTTGCGGGTGATGAGGGTGACGAGCGGAACGGTGGCCTCGCCGTAGGCGTAGATGAGCTTGGCGCCGCGGCGGATGATGCCGCCGTACTCCTGGTCGGTGCCCGGCAGGAACCCGGGCACATCGACGAAGGTGAGGATCGGCAGGTTGAAGGCATCGCAGAGGCGCACGAAGCGTGCGGCCTTCTCCGAGGCGTCGATGTCGAGGGTGCCGGCCAGCTGCATTGGCTGGTTGGCGATGACGCCGACGCTCACACCTTCGACGCGGCCGAAGCCGGTGACGATGTTCGGAGCGAAGAGCTCGGAGACCTGCAGGAAATCGCCGTCGTCGAGGATCGTGGTGACGACGTCGAGGATGTCGTAGGGTTGCGAAGGCGAATCCGGCATGAGCGTATCCAGGGCCTCGTCCTCGGGATTCACCGACAGATCGGACTCGAACTCGTCGGCATCGGCCGGATCGAGGTTGTTCTGCGGCAGGAACGAGAGCAGATCGCGCACATAGTTGAGCGCATCGTCCTCATCCGAGGCCAGGTAGTGCGCGTTTCCGGACACGGTGTTGTTCGTCCGTCCGCCGCCGAGCTCCTCATGGCCGACGGACTCTCCCGTGACGGTCTTGATGACGTCGGGGCCGGTGATGTACATATGGCTGATCTGATCGACCATGATCGTGACGTCGGTCAGTGCGGGGGAGTACACGGCGCCGCCGGCCGAGGGACCCATGATGAGCGAGATCTGGGGGATCACTCCGGACGAGGCGACGTTGAGGCGGAAGATCTCGGCGAACAGCGCAATCGATCCGACGCCTTCCTGGATTCGGGCGCCTCCCGAGTCGTTGATGCCGATGATCGGGCAGCCGAGCTTGAGAGCGAGCTTCTGCACCTTGACGATCTTGCGGCCGTTGGCTTCGGCGAGGGATCCGCCGAGGACTGTGAAGTCGTGGGCGAAGACCACGACGGTCTTGCCTTCGATCGTGCCCAGTCCGCAGACGACTCCGTCACCGTCGGGGCGGTTGTCCTGCATCCCGAACTGGTGATTGTGATGGCGGGCGAATTCGTCGATCTCCTGGAAGGAGTCGGCGTCGAGGAGAGCGTCGATGCGTTCACGGGCGGTCTGCTTGCCGCGCTTGTGCTGGTTGTCCACCGAGCGCTGATTGCCCGTGTGGGCTGCTTCTCGACGCTGGGTGAAAGCGTCGATGCGCTCGGCTGTGGTCCGTGGAGTATCCGTCATGTCTCCACAATAACGATGACGTGAGACTTCGTTGTGCACTCTCACCAAAAGAATCTAGAGTGGCCTGGTGAACAGCCAACACAATTCCCTCCTCGTCGACGTCGACTCAGTGCGCCGCACCGCTGCCGACCGTGGTCTTTCGCTCCCGCCGCTGATCTGGGACGATAGCTGCACGTCGACGAACGACGAACTTGCGGGAGTGGTCCGAGAAGGAGCCGCCGCCGGTTCGCCCGTGGCCGAATTCACCATCCGCGGCACCGACTTCCAGAACGCCGGACACGGTCGTCTGGGCCGGACCTGGACGGTGCCCGCCAGACGGTCGCTGACGTGGTCGATTCTGCTCACACCCCCGGCCGGGTTCTCCCAGTGGGGATGGATCCCGCTCATCGCCGGTGAGGCCGTGCATTCCGCCGTCACCGAGGCGGGGGTGCCGGCCGCGATCAAATGGCCCAACGATGTGCTCACCGCCGAGGGCAGGAAGCTGTGCGGGATCCTCGCACGCGTCGAACCCCTGGCCGGCGGACCGCAGATCGTGTTGGGGATGGGGCTGAACACCAGGTTGGAGCCTGCTGATCTGCCGCGCGAAGACGCGAGCTCGCTGGCGATTGAAACCGAAGCCGACGGTTCAGAAATTGATCATGAAGCATTGCTAGTCTCGATTCTCGGCACACTGATCCCCTGCTACAGAGAGCTGATCGACTATGGAGATGAGGATTTCCGCGACAGCCGCACAGCGCGGAGAGTGCGTGGTCATATGGTGACGCTCGGGTCGCGGGTTCGGGTGGAGAAGCCCGACGGTTCCGACATCATCGGCACCGCCACGGGCCTGGACGCAGGAGCCGACCTCATCATCGACGATCAGGTGTGCTTAAGCGCCGGAGACGTCCACCATCTGCGTCCGGCCGCGGCCCCGACCGCTGCGGAGAGGAGCGAAGACTGATGGCGGTTTCGGACTTCACCGCCGGTTTCGACATCGTCGAGCCGGAAGGTGTAGGCACACCTGAGGCGGCGGACGCCGGCGGCTCCTCCACGAAGGGCCACCAGTCCGACGACAGAACTCAATCGGACGGTGCAACACCGCAGACCGGCCGTGATCCGCAGACGGCTGCCCAGGCCCAGGCCGATCCAGGCTCTCATAAGAGTGCAGCGCATAGTGATGCGGCGAATCGCACGGATCCCGACGCTCCGATGAGAGCAGCCCCGGAAGGGGAGGGCGAGACGCGATCCCCCGCCGAGCCGGACGACCGTTCCACTGACACCGTCGCCGTCGAGGACGGCGCGGCGAACGCACACGATCAGTTCGGTGACGGCGGAGTCATCAGCGATGTCGGTGGCGGCGACGAACCTGCCGGCGGCCTGACCGGATCCGCTCCTCAGGCGGGAGAGGTCGGCGACGAGCTCGCCGACGAATTGACCGCTGATCCGGGCACAGCCACCACGGACGTGGGGGCCGCCGACGCCGACCCTGACATCGACGTCGATGAGGACTTCTTCAGCGGACTGCGCGAGGATCCGCGCACCACAGCGCTGCCGATCATCGACGAGGACGACCCCGACGGAGCTCTCGACGCGGACGGTCCCGACTTCGACGACACGATCTATGAGACCCGAACCGCGGCCGAACGACTCGAAGAGATCCTGCTCGACGGCAAGCGCGTCCTCGACCGACGGGAGGCCGCGAAGCTCGGTGGGATCTCCACGGTCTCGGCCCGGAAGATGTGGCGGGCTCTCGGCATGTCCCAGGCGAAGCCGACGGATAAGGCCTACACCGTCAGCGATGCGCACGCCCTGCGGATCTGGGCCAAGCCCGTCGCCGACGGACTCATCGACCAGACCACCGCGCTGTCCCTGGCCCGGGCGATCGGGCAGACGACGGACCGCCTCGTGGTCTGGCAGATGGAGACCCTCGTCGAATTCCTCACCGAGGAGAAGGGACTGACCGACCCGGAAGCGCGCCGGGATGTCCTGGCCGTCGTCGAAGAGATGATCGACCCGCTGCAGAAGATGCTCACCTACTCCTGGCGGCGCAACCTCGCCGACGTCATGGGCCGTCTCAACGTCAACGTCTCCGACGGGCTGGCCATGGACAACCGGCAGGGCTGGTACGACTCCTCGATGCCGTTGGCCCGCGCCGTGGGATTCATCGACCTCGTCTCCTTCACCCGCCTGTCACAGAAGATGGAGCCACGGCAGCTGGCGGACATGGTCCAGGAGTTCCAGGGCATGGCCTACAACATCGTCGCCACCGGCGGCGGACGGGTCATCAAGACCGTCGGCGATGAAGTGTTCTTCGCCGCCTCGACTCCGCTGGCCGGGGCCGAGATCGCCATGACGCTGATGGAGCGCGTGACCGCCGCCGAGGATCTGCCGCAGGCCCGCGTCGGCTTCGTCTGGGGACGGGTGCTCTCCCGCCTCGGCGATATCTTCGGCTCCAGCGTCAATCTCGCCGCACGTCTGACGGCGGTGGCAGATCCCGGCACGATCTTCACCGACGAGGAGACCGCACGAGTGCTCTCGGCCTCGGATGACTACGTCTTCGAACCGCGCGATTCGATTTCGCTGCACGGACTCGGCGAGACCGCCATCGGTGAGATGAAGCGCGGCACCGCAGCCAAGATGCACCTCGACCTCGACGACGATCCCGAGAACTCGGACCAGTGACCGACGGCTGAGCCCGACACCGAGGTGGTGGGCCCAGCAGTTGTGCCGACCGGCGGTGCCAGGCCCCGCCGGTGAGTCGGCCCCGAGCTCAGAACAGGGCGGAGTCGTCGTCCTCGTCATCCTCGTCATGGGAGACGATCACGGCGCCTTCGGTGTCGAACTTCGACCGCGCGATCTCGTCCTTGGCCTCGTCGAGGTCGAGATCGAGCTCATCGAAACTGGTCGCCAGTCCCTGCTGTCCCCGCTGCTTCTGGCCCGCGGATCGCTTTCCTCCGGACTTCGGCTTCTTTTCGCCGGTGCCGGACGCGGACTCCGCGTCAGCTTCGGTGTCGGCTGAAGCCTCAGCCGATTCGTCATCGCCGGCCTCCGGGGACTGGTCGTGGGCTTCGGCGCCGCCGAGGCGGGGCAGGGTGCCGATGACATCGATCTTCGACTCCAACGGCGATCCCGTCCCGTCGCGACGGGAGAGTTCGGCCGGAAGCGTGCGTGCACCGCCGGCGGTGGCGGCAGCCTGCGGAGAGTCGCCGACCCAGGCCAGCGACAGTTCGGTCTCGCCCTTGAGGAACTTGTGGGCGCGCACCCCGGAGGTGCCTCGCCCTTTGGTCGGGAACTCGGAGAATTCGCTGACCTTGATCGACGACGATGGGGCGCCGTAGAAGTTCTCACCGCTGGCGATCGTGACGACCGCGAAGCTGCCGAGCTCGGCATCCGCGGCACCGTCCTCGTCGGTCTTCGCCGCCTTCGGAGTCATTCCGAAGAAGATCACCTTCGCCTCGGCGGCCACCTTGATTCCGGCCACGCCCGAGGCGTTCCAGCCCTGTGCACGCAGACCGGAGCCGTCGAAGGCGAGCAGTTGAGCATTCGAGGTCACGAATACGGAGAGGGAATCGTCGATGTCCTCGGGTTGGGCGACCCCGACGACGGAGTCCTTGCCCTTGAGGGTGATGGCTTCCCACTCGTTCTTGTTCGGCCGACTGGCCACCGACACGCGTTTGACGACGCCGTCGGCGGTGCCGAGGACGAATTCCCGGTCGAGGTCGATCAGACCGATGATCTTCTCGTTCTTCTCCAGCGCCGCATATTCGGCGATCTTCACACCGCCGGCGACATTGGGCCGTGCCGCGGCCGGCGGCAGGGCGGGCAGATCGACGACGTCGACCATGTGCAGGCGACCGGTGGTGGTGATGGCGCCGACCTTGCCCTGAGTAGTGGTGACGATCTCCGAGACCAGCGCATCATGGCTGGAGCGGCGACCCTCACGTGCCAGCGGAGCGGCATCCGAGGTGCGCGCAATGCGTCCGGAGGTCGACAGCAGCACCCGGCAGGGAGAATCGGCGATCTTGAGGTTCGCCGGAGCCTTCTTGCCTTTGGCCGTCAGCTCCTTCATCGAGCCTTCGATGAGGACGGTGCGTCGCGGAGAGCCGATGACCTCGGCCGTGGACTCCAGTTCCGAGGCGACGAGCTCCCGCAGCTTCGCCTCATCGGCGAGCAGTGATTCGAGGTAGTCGATCGTCTTCCTCAGCTCGTCGCGTTCGGCCTCGAGTTCGAGACGCGAGAACTTCGTGAGCCGACGCAGCTGCAGATCGAGGATGTAGGTCGCCTGCAGCTCGGAGAGCTCGAAGACGTCCATGAGGCGGGTGCGGGCCGTGGCCGCATCGTCCGAGGAGCGGATGAGCTGGATGACCTCATCGATGTCGAGGATCGCAATGAGCAGACCTTCGACGAGGTGGAGCCGGTCCTTGGCCTTGCGCAGCTGGAATACCGTGCGCCTGCGCACCACGTCGATGCGATGGGAGAGGTAGACCATGAGCAGCTCGCGCAGCCCCAAGGTCCGCGGCTGCCCCTCGACGAGGCAGACGTTGTTGATGCTGAACGATTCCTCGAGGGGGGTCTGGCGGTAGAGCTCGGCCAGCACGGCCTCGGGGTTGAAGCCGTTCTTCACACCGATGACCAGACGCATGCCGTTCTTGCGATCCGAATAGTCATCGATCGAGGCGATTCCGGACAGCTTCTTCGCCCCGACCGCGTCCTTGACCTTCGACACGACCTTCTCCGGTCCCACGAGGTAGGGCAGCTCGGTGACGACGATTCCCTTGCGGCGGGCACTGATGTTCTCGATGGACACAGTGGCTCGGGTGCGGAACGTGCCGCGACCGATCTCGTAGGCCTCGCGCACTCCGTCGAGGCCGATGATCCGCCCGCCGGTGGGCAGATCCGGGCCGGGGATGAAGCGCATGAGCTCCGAGAGTCCGGCTTCCGGATTGCGGATGAGGTGGGCGCAGGCGGCGATGACTTCGCTGGGATTGTGCGGGGCCATGTTCGTGGCCATGCCGACGGCGATGCCCGACGCGCCGTTGATGAGCAGATTCGGGAAGGCACTGGGCAGGACCTCGGGCTGAGTGAGCGTGTTGTCGTAGTTCGGCACGAAGTCGACGACGTCTTCGTCGAGCCCGGCGATCATGTGCATCGACGCGGTCGTCAGTCGAGCCTCGGTGTAGCGCGGGGCAGCGGGACCATCGTCGAGGGAGCCGAAGTTGCCGTGGCCGTCGACCAGGGGCACACGCATGATGAAGCCTTGACTGAGGCGCACGAGGGCGTCGTAGATCGCAGAGTCGCCGTGCGGGTGGAGCTTGCCCATGACATCGCCGACGATGCGCGAGGACTTCACATGTCCGCGGTCGGGGCGCAGCCCCATATCGCCCATCTGGTAGACGATGCGACGCTGGACGGGTTTGAGGCCGTCCCTGGCATCGGGCAGTGCGCGGGAGTGGATGACCGAGACCGCATATTCGAGGAACGAACTCTCCATCTCTGAGGAGACGTCGACTTCGATGACTCTGCCTTCGGGCATGGAACTCCTTTGACGCACGAACTGTTCGATTCGAACACCCGCCCGCGCCGAGGCCTGACCTCAGTGGGGGAGGGCACCCGTCGATTCTAGCGTTCGATTTGCGCTCTCCGGCTCAATCAAGCATTCCCGGAGGGTCCGTGTCGAAGTTCAGGCGCTGTCGCGGCTGCCGCGCAGCCACTGGAAGAACTCCCTCATGTAGGCCTCGACATGTGCACGATCAGCCGTGCCGGCGACGAGTTCGCTGACCATCATGCCCGCGACCGAGCTGTTGACCCGCTCCGCGTACTCGGCGTCGATGCCGGCGAAGCGCATGATGAATTCCCTGATCGCACGGAGGTTCTTCTCCTTGGCGATCACTGCCTCCGGCGGCAGCGCCGGATCCAGGCTGAGCATCATCATCGTGTAGAACCGATTGCGATCCGTGGTCAGCCAGTTCATGCAGAAGTCGATGGCGACCTCGATCGCGTCCGCGCCCGGAGCACGCATCAGCTCCGGCAGGCGCTCGAGCTGCTGGGAGTTGAGTTCTCCGATGCGCTCCATGATTCCGGTGATCAGGGCATCGCGGGTGCGGTAGACATTCGAAGTCGACCCCACCGGCAGTTCGGCCAGTGCATCGACTGCCCGATGGGTGAGCCCGCGGACTCCTTGTTCGGCGACTACGGCGATCGCGGAGTCGGTGACGACGTCTCTGCGCGAAATCATGACTGTGAGGCCTCGCTCTCATGGGACACCCGCTGAATGCGGACGCCTGGGACGGTGGATGACCAGTGACTGGCCACAGACAATGGCCGCCGGAGCGGCCATCCATTAAAACACGAATTCATAACATTTCGTGGTGAACGGATACAGACACTACCCGTCAAGTCTGCGAATTGGTATAAGACGCGCCAATATGGCGCTGAGACACCGAAAGTCGAAGGCGTCCTGCGGCGGGCGTGGATTCTCCTTTCAGCTGGGCGGGTGTCTGCTCCGAACCGTCTCAGCTCAGCAGTCGGCGGGTGCCGTCGATGCGGGTGGGGTCGGACAGCAGATCGACACGGGCGCTGAGCACATGCCCCTCGGTCTCCGTAGCGATCATCGGATGGATGACGAGTTCGAGGATCTGCGGATGACGCTCGACGAGCACGGAGAGCCTTTCGAGGACGTCGATGAGCGGGTCGATGTTCATCGGCGGGAGACCGCGGTAGCCGAACAGGCGCGGGGAGGCCTTGACCGTGCGGATCATGTCTTCGGCCTCCCGATCCGTCAGCGGCGCGACCCGGTGCGAGACGTCGCCGAGCAGCTCGGTCGTGTCCCCGGCCAGAGAGAATGACAGCAGCGGTCCGAGGAGGGGGTCCTCGCCGGCGCGGATGACACACGGGACACCGTGGGGGGCCATGGCCTGAACGTCGACGAGGGGCTCGTCGTCGCCGATCACCTGGGTGATGATCCGCTGCACGGCAGCGAAGTCCTCGGCCAGTTCTTCGGGCGAATCGATGTTCAGGCGCACCCCGCCGAGCTCCATGCGGTGCCGGAGCACGTTCGTCACCGCCTTCAGCGCCACGGGATAGCCGATCTTCTCGGCGGCGGCGAGCCCCTCGTCGACCGAGGAAGCAGCGATATAAGGCAGGACCTCGATCCCGTAGGCGCGGAGCAGCTCTCTCGTGGCATCGCGTTCGATGCGAACCGGTGTGCCCAGCGGCGCCCCGTCGAGAGCCGAATCGATGATCGAACGCACCGCTTTGTCGTCGATGTCGTCGAGTTCGACGTACCGACCGTGGTCGGCGGCGCGCCAACGCGAGTAGTCTGTCGCCCTGGCCAGCGCCCACACGGCATCCTCCGGGCCGATGTAGCTGGGCACCGTGCGGGAGACGCGGTTGCCGTCCTGGTCCTTGAGGTAGCTGGTCAGTTCGTCGCGGACACCTTGAATGCCGAGGAAGCAGGCCACAGTGGTCTTCTCCGACTGTGCGGCGGCCTCGGACAGCAGCGCGGCGATCTCCGACTCCTCGGCTCCCGCCGACGGGGTGAAGGTGACTATGAGCGAGTCGACGTCATCGCGGGCATACATCGCATCGAGTTCGGTCCGGAAGGTCTCCGCATCGACCTCGGGGTGCAGGGACACGGGCTCGGTGTCGACGCGCAGACCTTCGGAACGGGCGCGCTGCATGATCAGGGTGCTCATCGCCGCGGAGTTGCCGATGACACCGACCCGGCGGCCCGCCGGCAGCTTCTGGGTCGAGAACACCTGGGTGAGGTCGAAGAGCTGGTGGATCGTATCCGCGCGGATCACTCCCGCCTGCTCGAGCACCTGGTCGAGGGTGTTCGGCGCCAGGGACGAGGTGCGCACGATATGCCCGGGCGGCAGCTCCCGCCCCGTGAGGTCGGACTTGATGACGACGACGGGTTTGACGCGGGAGACTCGACGGGCGATGCGCGAGAACTTGCGCGGGTTGCCGATGGATTCGAGGTAGAGGCCGACGGTCTGCGTGGCCGGATCCTCCTCCCAGTACTGGAGGAGGTCGTTGCCTGAGAGGTCGGCGCGGTTGCCTGCGGAGACGAAGGTGGAGATGCCCAGTCCGCGGGTCTTCGCTGCCGCGAGCAGGGCGGTGCCCAGCGCTCCGGACTGACTGAAGAGCCCGAGCGTTCCGGAGGCCGGGAGGAACGGGGCCAGAGAGGCGTTGAGCGAGATCTCGGCGGCCTCGTTGACCAGTCCGAAGGAGTTCGGCCCGACCACGCGCATTCCGTAGGCGCGGGAGGTTGCGACCATGCGGCGCTGGAGTTCGGCCCCTTCGGGACCGGTCTCGGCGAATCCGGAGGAGATGACGAGCACGGCTTTGACCCCGTGCACGGCACAGTCCTTGACCACCTCGGTGACGGATTCGGCGGGCACGGCGATGACCGCGAGGTCGGCCCTGCCCGGCAGCGCGTCGAGGCTCGGATAGGCCTGGACGCCGGCGATCTGATCGGCTTCGGGGTGGACGACCCACAGGTCGCCGGTGAACTTCGCGGCCGTGATGTTGCGGATGAGCAGATGGCCGGTGGAGTTGCGTTTGCGGCTGGCGCCGATCACCGCCACCGAGGTCGGGTGGAGGACCGTGCGTACGCTCAGGGCCTCGGCCCTGTGTTCCCTGGAAGCCTGCACTTCGATGGACCGCGCCGTGGGATCGATGTCGAACTTCACGGCCACGACACCGTCGTCGAACCCGCGGGAGACCTCGTAGCCGGCGGCCTGGAAGACCTGCAGCATCGACCGGTTCTGGGGAAGCACCTCGGCGGTGAAGCGCTGGATCCCGGATTCGCGCGCGGCCGCGGCCAAGTGCTCCAGCAGGATCGAACCGATCCCGCGGCCCTGGTGGGCGTCGGCGATGTTGAACGCCACCTCGGCCTCGGTGTCGCTGATCCGGTCGAAGCGACCGACGCCGATGATGTCATCGCCGATGAGCATGATCAGCGCCACTCGGTCGTGGTGGTCGACGTTGACGAAGCGATCGAGATCGCGCTGCGGCAGCCGGGGCAGCGGAGCGAAGAAGCGCAGATAGACGGATTCCGGCGATTGGGCCTCGTGCATGCGGGCCAGGGCAGCGGCATCGTCGGGGGTGATCGGACGCAGATGGGCGGTGCCGCCGTCACGGAGGACGACATCGGCTTCCCACCCGGCAGGATAGTCTTCCATGGTTCCAGCATAGGCGTCGGACGCCCGGTTATGGCGGTCCTCGCTGGGACAAGTCAGAGGAGTGGGGCACAATGGTGGGCATGGCATTACCCGAGGTTCTCGTTCACGATCTGCAGGCGGCCGGCTACTACCCGCAGCTCACTCAAGGCATACTCGCCGACTCTCTCTACGACGAACCGGTGTTGGCTCACTTCGTCCACATCGACACCCATGTCGACATCGAATCGATCCACCGGCATGTCACCGCCTTCGTGCTGACCGAGACCCGACTGCTGTTGGCCCATGTCGATGACGATCCGAACGCGGAACCCGGTTCCAAGCCGCGGGCGGTCACGAGCAGCGAGGACATCGAACTCGATCGCCTGGGCACCGTGATGGTCGGCCGCACCTTCGCCGATCCGGCCGCCTTCGAACCCGGTGACAAGCCAGTCGAGGTCTCGCTGACGATGTCCTGGGGCGCGTCGAAGCGCTTCGAGGCGTTCCCCGAGACCTGCGGGGATCCCAACTGCGTGGGCGATCACGGATACGGAGGGTCGCTCTTCGCCGAGGATGTCATGCTCCGGGTCTCGGCCGAGGCCGAGGGGCAGGTCGCCGTCGACCGGATGGCCGACTTCGCCGGGAAGCTGCGTGCCGCGGTCTTCCACGCCCGGCTGCGGTCGCGCCGCTGATGAGCGAGGACTCGACGAGTCAACGGCAGCAGGACCCATCCGGTGCTGAGCACCTGGGGCCCCCGGACTATGCGGGTCCCATGCTCTCCGATGTCGTTCCCGCCGCGGCGCTGAGCCTCGGTGCGGCCGACGCCCTCGATGCGCCGATGTCCGATCGTGCACGGACGCTCAGACTCGACCGGGAGTCCCGGGCGACGATCGTCGTGCTCGTCGACGGTCTCGGGGAGCAGCAGCTGCGACGCTACAGCGGATACACTCCCTTCTTCCGGTCGCAGGCCGGAACACGCCGTACCCTGTCCGCCGGATTCCCGTCGACGACGGCGAACTCTCTGTCGTCGTTGGCCACGGGCCGCCTGCCCGGCGCCCACGGCGTGGTCGGCTACCGCGTTCTCGACCCGGAGAAGGACGCGGTGTTCAACCAGCTGACGTGGAACCTCGACGTCGACCCCGTCGCCTGGGTCCCCGATGCGACGCTCTTCGAGCGCCTCACCGATGCCGGAATCGATGTGGTCAGCCTCGGAGAGAAGAAGTTCGCCGGACGCGGCCTCAACCGGGCCTCGCTGCGCGGCGGCAGATTCCGGGACTCGAAGAGCCTGGAGGAGCGCTGTGCCCAGGCTCTCGCCGAGGCGAGGGCTCCGGGCCGCCGCCTCGTCTACCTCTATTGGGGCAATCTCGACAAGACCGGTCATGTGCACGGTGCGGACTCTGCCGCTTGGACAGAAGAACTCGAACGCGTCGATCTCGCCCTGTCCCGACTCGCCTCCGACCTGCCGCACGACGCGACCATGCTCATCACCGCCGACCACGGCATGGTCGACGTCGACCATGAACGTCGTTTCGACCTCGCTGAACTCCCTGAGCTCAAGGCCGGCCTGCGCCACGTCGGTGGTGAGCCGCGCGCACTGCATCTCTACGCCGCTGAGGGCGCGGAGGCGGACGTGCTCTCGGTCTGGCAGGAGACGCTCGGCGACCGGGGGCTCATCCTGCCGAAGGCCTCGGCGATCGACCGCGGCTATTTCGGTCCAGTCGCCCCGCACGTCTATCCGCGGATCGGGGATTTCCTCGTCATCTGCACCGATGGCTTCGCCGTGGTCGATTCGGAAGTGGAATCCGCCTCGGCGCTGGCCCTCATCGGTCACCATGGTTCCACCACGGAGCAGGAGCTGCAGATCCCGCTGCTCGTCGTGTGAGCGGTGCCGACTGCAGCCGAGATGACTCACCACCGACCTTCTGGGAGCACCCGTTGACGACGATCCGCTGGACCGAGGACGGCATCGGCCGCGCAGCCGACTGGCATTCGGAGAACGGGGCGCCGCCTCCCGCGACCGTGCAGATCATTGGAGACGAGACAACCGCCGACGAAGCCTGCCGATCGGCACGCGCCGGAGTGGGACTGCTGTGGCGCGGAGACTTCCACAATGGCCGTCAACTCGTGCAGGCGATGAGCCGTCGGCTCAGGGGCGACCGAGGCGGAAACCGTGAAGCCACAGGGGGTCGACGCTCCGGCGGCCGTCGCGGCGGCCGGGGTCGATCCCGCGACAGGCGGGGCAGAGACCAATTCGTGAGCTCCGGGGACAGTGATGGCCCTGCTCTCGATGCCGCGCTGTCATTCTTCGCAGAACGTGACGCCATCGAGCAGCGGGCCCGGCTGCTCGGCAGAGTCGTCGTCGAGCTCGGCTCGGACTTCGACCTCGCCCTGCGCCGTGCCCCCGATGTCGCCGCGGCCTGCCGCGCCGCCTACGGCCCGTCCGACGGACCGGTCTGCGTGTCGCTCACCGAACTCGGCGGAGTGCTCAGCGCTTATGAATGGCAGCTGCGAGGAGTCGAGATCCCGGCTCTGGGCGATTCCGTCCATCCGCGCTACGGCGTCTTCTCGCCTGTGCGGGGAGAGTACCTCGATCTCGTTGCGCAGACGCCCCTGCCGTGGGGAAGGCAGGCCGGTTCGGTTTCGCCCGGCACGGATTCCGCGCAGCCGACTGGCACCGCATTCGACCTCGGAACGGGGACCGGAGTCCTCGCCGCGATCCTGCTGCGGCGCGGCGCTGCGACAGTGGTGGCCACCGACATCAACCCGCGCGCCGTCGCCTGCGCCAGTGAGAACCTCGACCGTCTCTGTCCGGGTGCCGATGTGAGCGTGATCGAGGCCGACCTGTTTCCGCCTGGTCGCGCCGACCTCATCGTGTGCAATCCGCCGTGGCTGCCGGCCCAGCCGACCTCGGCACTCGAGATCGGCATCTACGATCCGGACTCTGCTGTCCTCCATCGCTTCATCGAGAGGCTGACCGACCACCTCACCCCGGCTGGGGAGGGATGGCTGATCATCTCCGACCTCGCCGAACGATTGGGCCTCAGGCCCTCAGGTGAGCTCCGCGAACGCATCGAGGCGGCAGGACTGCGCGTGCTCGAACGCATCGACACGGTGCCCCGCCATTCCCGCGCCGCTGATACCGCCGATGCGCTCCACGCTGCCCGCAGCGCCGAAGTGACCTCACTGTGGCGACTGGGACTGAGATGAGCTGCCGACCGCTCGGCCGATCCACGATATGACCGCAGTCGATCCGCGACAGGCGCGGAAGATAGGATGGCACACGTGACTTTTCCTCGAATCGGTGTCATTGGCGGCGGTCAACTGGCACGCATGCTCGCCCCCGCCGCAGAAGCCCTCGGCGTCCGCTTCTCCGTTCTCGCGGAGACCGCCGACGCCCCCGCCACGCAGGTCATCAGTGAGGTGACCGTCGGTGACTATACGGACTATCCGACGCTCAAGGCCTTCGCCGAGACCGTCGACGTCATCACCTTCGACCACGAACACGTCCCACCGGAGCACCTGCAGGCCCTCGTCGCGGCCGGACACGCTGTGCACCCCGGGCCCGATGCCCTCATCTTCGCCCAGGACAAGATCCGGATGCGCAGGAGGATGGACGAACTCGGTCTGCCCAACCCAGCTTGGGCGGAGATCACCTCGGCCGCCGATGTCGAGGCGTTCGCCGATCGCGTCGGATACCCCTTCATCCTCAAGACGCCCCGCGGCGGCTATGACGGCAAGGGCGTGCGCGTCATCGACAACCTCGACGAGGCCGTCGAATGGCTGAACGAGGTTCCTCAGCTGCTCGCCGAGGAGAAGGTCGACTTCACCCGCGAGCTCGCGGTCATGGTCGGGCGCTCCCCGATGGGGCAGACCGCCGTGTGGCCGGTCGTCGAGACCTGGCAGCAGAACGGCGTGTGCAAGGAGGCCATCGCCCCGGCACCGGATCTGTCCGAGGAGAAGGCGCGGGCCATCACCGAAGCGATCCTCACGGTCGCCGGCACCCTCGAGGTCACCGGCGTCATGGCGATGGAGATGTTCGAGACCGACGAGGGCTTCCTCATCAACGAATTCGCGATGCGCCCGCACAACACGGGGCACTGGACCCAGGACGGAGCGGTGACGAGCCAATTCGAGCAGCACCTCCGCGCGGTCCTCGACCTTCCCCTCGGCAGCCCCGCGGCACGGGAGGACGTGTCCGTGATGGTCAACATCCTCGGCGCCGATCACGACGACCTCTATCAGCCGTACCTCCACGTCATGGCCCATGACCCGGCAGTGAAGGTCCACCTGTACGGCAAGGGCGTGCGGCCGGGGCGGAAGGTCGGCCACGTCAATGCCTACGGCGACGATCGACAGCTCGTGCTCGCCCGTGCGCGGCATGCTGCGGACTTCATCGCCGGCGTCGATGTCGATCCGCACCCGCAGATGCCCGCTCCGGAGGACCTCCGGGCCGAGGGCGAATCCGGCACACGCTGAGTCCCGGACTCATCCGTACGCCTACGCCACCCGCCACCCACCCGCACCGACGGATTCCACCCGCCTGCAACCAAGGACGCACTGATGATGACCACAGCGAACGAAGGCTCCACTCCGACGGCGGCTGCCGTCGGCATCGTCATGGGCTCGGACTCGGACTGGCCGACGATGAAGGCCGCCGCCGATGCCCTCGATGAGCTCGGGATCGAATCGAGCGCCGAAGTGGTCTCCGCCCACCGGATGCCCGAGGACATGGTCGACTGGGCGAAGTCCGCGGCCGACCGCGGCATCCGTGTGATCATCGCCGGTGCCGGGGGAGCGGCTCATCTGCCCGGGATGATCGCGTCGATGACCTCACTTCCGGTCATCGGTGTTCCCGTGCCCCTGAAGCACCTCGACGGAATGGACTCGCTACTGTCCATCGTGCAGATGCCCGGCGGAGTTCCCGTGGCCACCGTTTCGATCGGCGGTGCCAAGAACGCCGGCCTGCTGGCGGCGCGCATCCTCGGGGCAGGTCACGGTGCCGAAGCCGAGGCTCTGCGCACTCGTCTCGATGACTATCGGTCCCAGCTGCGGCAGGTCGCTCTCGACAAAGGGCGGGCGCTGCAGGAATAATAGGGCTTGCTGAACGTTTGATAAGTCTGAGGAGAATGATGTTCGACCTGTACCAGCCCAGCGAAGAGCACGAAGAGATCCGCGCCGCAGTCCGCAACGTCGTCGAGAAGAAGGTCGCGCCGTTCGCCGCCGAAGTCGACGCAGACTCCCGCTATCCGCAGGAGGCGCATGACGCCCTCGTCGAGACGGACTTCTTCGCCGCGCACATCCCCGAAGAGTACGGGGGCATGGGCGCCGATGCGCTGGCAGTGGCGATCATCATCGAAGAGGTCGCACGCGGCTGCGTCTCATCCTCGCTGATTCCAGCTGTGAACAAGCTCGGCAGCATGCCAGTCCAGCTCGGAGGCAGCGAAGAGATCAAGAAGAAGTACTTCCCGTCCGTGGCCGCCGGTGAAGCAGGATTCTCCTACGGTCTGTCCGAGCGCGAAGCCGGATCGGACACCGCATCGATGAAGACCCGTGCCGAACGTGACGGCGATGACTGGATCCTCAACGGGGTCAAGACCTGGATCACCAACGCCGGAGTCTCCGACTACTACACGGTGATGGCCGTGACCGACCCCGACGGAGCACGCGGACGCAACATCTCCGCCTTCGTCGTCGAGAAGTCCGATGAGGGCTTCACCTTCGGTGACAAGGAGCGCAAGCTCGGCATCAAGGGCTCGCCCACGCGAGAGCTCCTCTTCGATAATGTCCGCCTGCCCGGCGACCGCATCGTCGGCGAGCCCGGGGAGGGTCTGAAGATCGCCCTGCGCACCCTCGACCACACTCGGGTCACGATCGCCGCGCAAGCCGTCGGCGTCGCCCAGGGTGCACTCGACTACGCTCTGGCCTATGTCAAGGACCGTCAGCAGTTCGGCAAGTCCGTTGCCGACAATCAGGCGATCCAGTTCATGCTCGCCGATATGGGCATGAAGCTCGAGGCCGCACGTCAGCTCACCTACACCGCCGCCGCCAAGAGCGAGCGCGGCGACGATGACCTCACCTACTTCGGTGCCGCCGCGAAGGCCTTCGCCTCCGATGCCGCGATGGAGATCACCACGGATGCCGTGCAGCTGCTCGGCGGAGCCGGCTACGTCGTCGACCACCCGGTCGAGCGGATGATGCGGGATGCGAAGATCACGCAGATCTACGAAGGCACCAACCAGATCCAGCGCATGGTGATGGGACGCAAGCTCCTCGCCTGAGTCGGATTTCCCAACTTTTCGCCGCCGACCGTGCGCGGTGTCGGCCGGTCGCTGACGAGCGGGCGTGGCAGATTCCCCGGGTGGGAGTCTGCCACGCCCGCTCTTCTGCCTGTGAAGAATCGCACACGCGAAGAATGCGACATGCGCGGCGCGGATGTGCCGGAATCGCCGGTTCTCACGCGACACAATAGGTGAACACAGTGGACTCTGAAGTGACTTTGGCACAGTTGTCTGCTGTGGGCATCCGATGCGGCGAGGGGACCTGTGCGTGGCTTCGCGCGGATGTCGACGCCGGAATCAGTCCGTGAGCAGAGCCCGAAGTGAAGGGAAGTCAGTGGCCGAAACGAGATATGTGGACCCGATCCGCCACCCGTCGTATGCTTCGCAGCCGACGCGTGATGTGCGGGCGTGGCTTCTGCTGCTCGTCACGGCCCTCGTGCCCGGGGGAGTGCAGCTCCTCTTCGGCAACCGCCGCTGGGCGAAGATCTCTTTGTCGATCACCGCCATCAGTTGGATCCTGGCCATCATCGCCGGTGTGATCGTCCTCATCAACCGGACGTTCCTCTTCACCATCGGCACGAACCTCTTCATTCTCACCTTCCTGACCATCTGGGTGCCCGTGATCGCGATCAATTGGGTGGTGTGTCTCTTGGACACCCTGCGCCGGATTCGGATCGTCACGATCTCCCGGAAGGCACGCAAACGCTTCGTGGCGGCCTTCTGCGCCCTCCTGCTCATCGTTGTGGGCCCCCTGGCCTGGGGGACGACGATTCTCAACTCTCAGCGCGGTCTGATGAGCGACCTGTTCGCCTCGGGCAAGGCGCTCAAGCCCGTCGACGGCCGGTACAACATCCTGCTGCTGGGCTCGGATGCCGGAAAGGGCCGGAAGGGAATCCGCCCGGACTCCCTGTCTCTGGTCTCGATCGATGCGAAGACCGGCAAGCCCGTCATCATCGGTCTGCCCCGCAATATGGAGAACGTGCCCTTCCCCGACGACTCTCCGCTGCACAAGCACTACCCGCAGGGGTACAACTGCGGAGACGAATGTCTGCTCAACGCCGTCTTCCAGCAGGGCGAGCAGCACAAGGACGAGTTCGAGGATCCGAAGACAGCCGGCGAGCAGGCGACGATGGATGCCGTCTCGGGTGTCACCGGTCTCGAGGTCCAGTACTACGCGATGATCAACCTCAAGGGGTTCGAGAACCTCATCGACTCCCTCGGCGGAATCACCCTCGTCTCCGGCAAACGGGTGCCGATCTCGTCGAAGGTCGATCCGACCACGGGTCAGCATGGGCCGGTCAAAGGGTGGATCGAACCAGGCAAGCAGAAACTCGACGGATTCCACGCGCTGTGGTTCGCGCGCTCCCGCGAATTCTCCAGCGACTACGAGCGAATGGTGCGCCAGCGCTGTGTGCAGACGGCGATGGTCAAGCAGCTCGAGCCGGCCACAGTGCTCACTCGCTATCAGTCGATCGCGAAAGCCACTCCAGGGGCCGTGTCGACGGACATCCCGTCGTCTCAGGTGGATTCGTTCGTCGATCTCGCGCTCAAGGTCAAGTCGCAGAAGATCGAGTCCGTCGACCTCACCCCGCCGCGCATCACTCCGTCGCGGCCTGACTTCGATGTGGCACATCGGCTGGTAGCAGATAAGATCGAGGAGTCGTCGAAATCCTCGGACGAGGACAACGGCGCGTTCTCGGTTCCCGGAAGCGACCTGTCAGCCGCCGCGGAAGTCGATGCGGCACCCGATCCGAACCCCGGCTCAGGGCCGCAGCTGCTGGCACAGGGTGCCGGCGACTCCTCTGCTGACAACGGCGAAGAAGCCGACGCAAAGGCGATCTGCTACGTGCCCTGAGGCGCTGCTGTGGGACTGGTCGTGATACGTCCGATGACCGGATCGACCGATCCCATGACGATTCCCGGAAAATCTTTCGCTCGGTGTGTCGCGTGCCAATACTGGGAACCACACTCGTGTAATTAGAATATTCCGTTCTGTGGCTAGTCTGACACGCCGAAAATGTGTAACAATTTTGAGATGTTGGGGTTGCCCACCGTTCTGCCAACGGTGAAGGGGACCTCGAGGCCTGAACTTCCCTGTCTTCCTCGAAAAGGCTGTAACGATGAAATATCTATTGCCCACTGTTGCGGGCTGCGCTTCTGTTGCGCTGGTCGGCACCTTAGCGGTCACGGCACCGTCGGCTACCGCAGCCACGACGTCGCCTGATGTGTCCAAAGAGGCGCTGAACGTCAGCAAAGAGGGACTCAACGTCCCCGGTGCCCGCGATTCCAGTGATTCCACGGCCACTGCCGCCAGCCAGAGCGCCACGAGCAATCTGCCGAACATCTTCAAGTCGCAGACTGCCCTGGCATCGGCCAAGGTGCCCGATATCGTCAACGCCTCGGCGTCGGCGTCTGCGGGTTCAGTCAACAATGTCTCCGCCGGACTGACCTCCGGAGCCGACGAAGCCGTGCCGTCCGAGGGATCGGCTCCGTCCGAGACCGAGCAGGCTCCCGCCGAAGGCGCAGAGAACGAATCCCCGAAGTCCGAGGACGAGAAGTCCGACGATGCGGGGGACGAGGGTGCGAAGGATTCGTCCGACGAGTCGAAGACTGAGGACGAAGACGACATCTCCGGTTCGGTCCGTCAGAAGACCGAAGACGGAGTGAACATCGCGCTCATCTCCGATGTCCTCGACGTTCCCGCGAACAACCCGAGCCTCATCGGCTTCACGTTCTCGCAGGCGAAGTCCAATATCCGCATCCAGGTCCGCACCAAGCAGGGCTCGGAATGGGGCAATTGGAACACCCTGGACGAAGAGCAGCAGGAAGAGGCACAGAACCAGGGATCGGAACCGATGACGGTCTCGAACGCCTCTGCTGTGCAGATGCGCATCCTCGGTGATTCCGCGCCTAGTGAGGCCGAGCTCGTGCTCGTCGACCCGAAGCGAGACGCCGGCGATGCTCAGGCCGTGGCCGAGAACGATCCTGTCGAACTCGACGATCAGGTCGGCGGCGATACCGCCGGCACCGAGACCGCGCCCGAGCAGTCGACCGAGAACTCGACCGACGCCGAGGCGGCATCCGCAGAGAACGTCGACGCGTCCGCCGGTGCGACCGTGACCAATCAGAACTATGTGCCCGGATCGTCGACGGTCGAGACCGTGGCGAAGAAGGTGTCTAAGCCGAAGATCGGCTCTCGCAGCTCGTGGGGAGCCAAAGCCTACCGCGGCAGCCCCGACTACGCCAGCGGCATCAAACAGGCCGTTGTCCACCACACCTCCGGCTCGAACAGCTACTCGTCGGCCGACGTTCCCGGAATCATCCGTGGTATCCAGGCCTACCACCAGCAGGGTCGCGGCTGGAACGACATCGGATACAACGTCGTCGCAGACAAGTACGGTCGGCTCTGGCAGGCCCGCGGCGGTGACATCTCGAAGGCCGTCATCGGCGCACACGTCGCCGGGCACAACACCGGAACCTTCGGCATCTCCGTGCTGGGTACCTACAACAGCGCGGCTCCGCCGAAGAAGACCCGCGATGCCGTCGCCTCGGCGATCGCGTGGAAGTTCTCGATCAACGGAATCTCGAAGGCGACGAAGTCGAACCTGGTCGGACACCGCGACCTGGGACAGACCGAGTGCCCGGGTGATGCCTTCTACGCCAAGCTGGGCGAGATGCGTTCGACGGTCAACTCGATCCTGAAGACCGGCGAGCAGCCCAGCGACAGCAAGGACGACTCCAAGAAGGACGACTCCAAGAAGGACGACTCCAAGAAGGACGATTCCAAGAAGGACGATTCCAAGAAGGACGACGACAAGAAGGACGACGACAAGAAGGCTGAGAAGCCGAAGGCGAAGACCACGATCGAGAAGTACGCCGAGAAGAACAAGCTCGGCAAGGCTCTCGGCAAGGAATATGACGTCAAGGGCATCTCGGGCGCCAAGGCGCAGAAGTTCGAGAAAGGCACCGTCTACTGGTCCAAGAAGACCGGCGCCTACCACCTGTCCGGGTCGATCGCCTCGGCGTACAAGGGCAATGCAGTCACCGACTTGGGGCTGCCCACCTCCGCGGAGAAGGGCGGCCTCAAGGGCGGGGGCGCCGCGCAGCGCTTCGAAAAGGGCTCGTTCTACTGGTCGAAGGACACCGGTGCTCACTACACCTCCGGCACCATCATGAAGTACTGGGGTGACAAGGGGACCGTCAAGGGTCACCTCGGTTACCCCAAGTCGGACGTGGTCTACAAGAAGGGCCGCGGTGAGCAGCTCTTCCAGGGCGCACGTCTGGTCTGGGCCGAAGGCTACGGAACCACCGAGTTCTCTCCCAAGGGGTCGATCGCCGGGGGAGTCAGCGACGATAACTCTCCGGGCGGTACGACACCGCCAGGAGACGATTCCACCGATGACAAGTCGCCTGCAGACTCCGGGGAAGGTTCTGCAGACGACAAGGACTCGAAGGATGACAAGTCCAAGGACGATTCCAAGAAGGATGACAAGTCCAAGGACGATTCCAAGAAGGATGACAAGTCCAAGGATGATTCCAAGAAGGATGACAAGTCCAAGGATGACTCCAAGAAGGATGACAAGTCCAAGGATGACTCCAAGAAGGACGACAAGCCGTCCAAGGCCGAGAAGATCGCGGCCCAGCGTGCGTCCATCATCAAGGACGCGAAGGCCAACCTCGGCGTCAGGTACGTCTGGGGCGGCACGTCGCCGAAGACCGGTTGGGACTGCTCGGGCTACACCCAGTACGTCTATGGCAAGAACGGCATCAAACTGCCGCGCACAACCAGCCAGCAGCGTTACGCGGGCAAAGAGATCTCTCTCAAGGACGCCGAGGCCGGCGACCTCATCTGGATCCCCGGTCACATCGGAATCATCTCCGAGACCAAGGGCCAGATGTACGACGCCGGTTCGTCGCGGACGAACACCACGAAGCGCAGCTACAGTTGGATGCTGAACCGCGGAGCCAAGGTCATCCGCGTCGTCGGCTGACACCTGGCTTCGAGGACAGGGCGGACAGCGTCTGCCAGACAGTGCCCCGAGGACGATCCCACTGCGGATTGCCCTCGGGGCACTCTCTGGTTCGCCCCACGATCCTGCGGGCGATGGTGACCGGTGTGAAAGCATCAGCCCAGGTGACAAGCGGTGAATTGATCGTGACTTCGGTTGAACAGTCAGTGAAGTGCCGCCTCGGCGTGTGATGGTGGGACTAGGCTTGTCGAAGCACACCCGGAACACACCGGATGTGCTGACGACTCTCAACTGTCAGAAGGGGGCCCGCAGTGCATCGTCTGCACAACACGGTCAAGAACTTCGAATGGGGCAGCATCGACGCGATTCCCGCAATCCTCGGCACTGCTCCGGACGGCACCCCCTGCGCGGAACTCTGGCTCGGAGCCCACCCGGTCAGCCCCTCTCGACTCGACGTCAGCCGCACCCGCGCCCAATCTCCGCTGGAACAACGGAACCGCCTCGGCGCTCAGGAGGCAGCCGGCGGCGTGGCGACCGAGGCCGAGCCTCGGCTCGGGCCCAACCTCATCGAATATCTGGCGGGGGACCCGGAGGGCCTGCTCGGCCACAATTCCCTCGAGTCCTTCGGTACGCGACTGCCGTTCCTGCTCAAAGTGCTCTCGGCCAGTAAGGCACTGTCGATCCAGGTGCACCCGAATCGCGAGCAGGCGCGGGCAGGATTCGCCGCCGAGGAAGCGAACGGTCCGGCGCTGGACGCTCCCGACCGGAACTTCAAGGATGCCTCGGCGAAACCGGAGCTCATCTATGCTCTCACGGACTTCCACGCGCTCACGGGGTTCCGCCCGCGCAAGGCTGTGCGGGCGACGTTCGAACGGATGCTCTCTCAGCCGCTGACTCCGCCGTCCCTGGACGTCCTGGGAGCGATCATCGGCGCGCTGAAGTCCTTCAGTGAGTCCAAGGCCCTGTCCCGTGCCGTCGAAATCATCCTCAGCGACCCGGGGACACCAGGGCTCGTCGACGAGGTGGCCGCCCACGGAATCGACGAACAGCCATCCGGGCACATCAGCCGGTCCGGCAGTGCGGTCGACCCAGCACAGACGTTCTGCGAGCTCGTCACCGACTACCCACACGATCCGGGTGCTCTGGTCGGGCTCATGCTCAACCGAGTCCACCTGCAGCCGGGTGAGGCGCTGACCATGGACGCCGGGGTTCTGCACGCCTACCTCTTCGGCACGGGCATCGAGATCATGGCTTCGAGCGACAACGTCGTGCGCGGCGGGCTGACCTCGAAGCACGTCGACATCGAACAGCTGGCGACGATCACGGACTTCCGCGCCGGGACCCCGCGGATGGTCGAACCCGACCGCTCCGGAATGCTGCTCGGCCCCACCGACGATTTCGCTCTGCAGGCGCTGCGGTGTCCGCGCGTGACGACCGTGCAGCGGCGCGGTGCGGCGATCGCGCTGTGCACCGCGGGAACTGTCACTCTCAGTTCGCTCGGTTCGTCGCTCACCCTCGAGCGTGGGCAGAGCGCCTTCATCGCAGCGAACGAACCGATTGTGACGGCAGACGGCCACGGCGACCTGTTCGTGGCGACCACCGGCTTGAACTCCGGAGCAGCCGGCCGCTGAGTCTGCGGCGAACGGACCGGACTCCTCGCCTGCGGCAGAACACAGAACAGTGGTCACGTCCGGATGCTTCTGAGCGTTCAGAGCATCCGGACGTGACCACTGTTCGATCGGCAGGTGTGCTCGTTCCGACACTGCTCGCGCTCAGCAGAGCAGCCGACCGGTCAGTTCTGACTCAGGCGGCGACCTCGACGGTCGGGACGTCGGCGGGGACGATCACCTCGGCGCCGGTCTTCTCCTTGACCTCGTCGACGGTCACGTCCGGGGCGAGCTCGACGAGGGTGAAGGCGTCACCGCTGACATCGAGGACTGCGATATCGGTGATGATGCGTTCGACGACTCCCTTTCCGGTCAGCGGCAGGTCGCAGGACTTCAGCAGCTTGTGCGAGCCGTCCTTGGCGACGTGGTCCATGATGACGATGACGCGCTGGGCGCCGTGCACGAGGTCCATCGCACCGCCCATGCCCTTGACCATCTTGCCCGGGATCATCCAGTTCGCGATGTCGCCGTTCGTGGCCACCTGCATGGCGCCGAGGATCGCGGCGTTGATCTTGCCGCCGCGGATCATGCCGAAGCTCGCCGCCGAGTCGAAGTACGCGGCGCCCGGGTTCATCGTCACGATCTCCTTGCCCGCGTTGATGAGGTCGGGGTCGATCTCGTCCTCGGTCGGGTAGGGGCCGACACCGAGCAGCCCGTTCTCCGACTGGAGGACGAGATGGACGCCCGCGGGCAGGAAGTTCGGAACCAGGGTCGGCATGCCGATGCCGAGGTTGACGTAGCTGCCGTCTTCGAGTTCCTGGGCGGCACGGGCCGCCATCTGATTGCGTGTCAATGACATTTCTGTGTCTCCTCAGGCTTCTCTCACGGTGCGCTTCTCGATGGGCTTGTCCGCCACCTGCTCAGGTGTCAGCGGCACCACGCGGTGGACGAAGACGCCCGGCACGTGGACCATGTCCGGATCGATCTCGCCGGGTTCGACGAGCTTTTCGACCTCGGCGATGGTGATGCGAGCCGACTGTGCGGCCGGGGGATTGAAGTTCCTGGCCGAGGAGTGGAACACGAGGTTGCCGTGCCGGTCGCCGATTGCCCCACGCACAAGTGCGTAGTCGGGGGCCAGGGACTTCTCGAGGACATATTCCTTCTCTTCGCCGAAGGTGTCGAAGACCTTCGTCTCCTTGGCCGGGGACTCCGTGACGACGTTGCCGTCCGAGTCGTACTTCCAGGGCATGCCGCCTTCGGCCACCTGGGTGCCTGCGCCCGTGATGGTGTAGAAGCCCGGGATCCCGGCGCCTCCTGCACGCAGCTTCTCCGCCAGGGTGCCCTGCGGGGTGAGTTCGACCTCGAGTTCACCGGAGAGGTACTGACGGGCGAATTCCTTGTTCTCGCCGACGTAGGAGGCGATGATGCGGCGCAGTCGCCCGGCGGCGAGCAGGATGCCCAGGCCCCGGCCGTCGACTCCGGCGTTGTTCGAGATCACTTCGAGGTCCTTGGCTCCCTGGTCCTGGAGAGCCCGAATGAGGAATTCGGGCACGCCCACGACACCGAAGCCGCCCACGGCGATCGATGATCCATCTGCAATGTCGGCCACCGCTGCTGCGGGGGTATCAACTACTTTGTCCATGTGCCCAGTGTGCCATGGACCACTCCCAGCCCGGCCGCCAGGTCCGTGATGCGAGCATCGTCGACTCTGCTGGTGAGCAGGACTTCACCACCACCGAGGAGGTGCTGCAGAAAGCGCGGCCATTCGCCTGGCAGCGGGGTCGAGTTCGAGACGAGCAGTCCCTGCGGGCGGGTCTCGGCGGTCGCCTCCGAGCGCGTCCAGTCGATGAGCTGACCGTCCACTTCGAGGATTCCCGAAGCGTCGAGGCGGCGTGCAGTGACATCGGGGTAGGCGCGGATCGCGGAATTGACGTCGATGAAATCGGCATCGACCGGAGTGCTCAGCGCCAGGGCCGGGGGATTGAAGACGAAGACCTCGTCGGCATCGGACACCGCGTCATCATCCTCGTGACCGACGGGAACGAGAGCCATGAAGTCCTCCGTCGGCGGTTCTGCTGCGATGTTGACGCGGCCGCCGGCCAGCAGGACGCTGAGGATCGCGACGAGTTCGCGCCAGTGCAGTCCCTCCGGAAGCGGAGCGAAGAGTGTGAAGTCCGGGCCGAGGTCATAGTCCCCGAAGAGACCGACTCCCTTATTCACCCAGTTCGAGACGACCGGGCCGGTGAGATCGAGGCGATCGAAATCGGGGCCGCGCCAGATCAGGACGGGTCCGCCGGTGTGCGCAATGACTGAGAGATCCATATCCGCTTTCTTCGGTGTACGTCGGGTGGTGTCGGCCGGGCAGATCAGGGCACGATGAGGCCGATGTCGATCGTGACTCCGCGGGGGAAGGCCCCCAGCTCACCGTCGACCCAGTGATAGCGGGTGGAGGCGCTGAGATCTTCGGCGAAGAGCGCGGTGTGGAGACGCTCGACCAGGGACCCGAGCCCGACCATCGCCTCGAGCAGCGGGGGACCGCCCGACTGAGCGGTCGCCGGTGAATCAGAGGGACTGAGCGTGATCCGCGATCCGGAGCCTTCGATGCGCATCCGCCACGCCGCATGGCCGGGAGTCCGCGACTGCCCGGCGCGGACGACGCGGATCGCTCGAGAGACGCGTTCGAGGATGTCGTCGCTGTTGTCGCCGGCAGGGGCGCTGCCGGGCAGGTCGGTGACACCCAGCCCGCGCTGAATGGCTTCGACATGGCCGTGGCGGAACCAGTCCTCGCCGAGATCGCGGGACAGGGCCCGAGCGCCGTCGCTGCCATTGTCGAGGTATCCGCCGGCGCCGCGGACCAGTGCCATCGGCAGTCCGCGGGAGGAGCCTTTGACCAGGTCCGCAGCCGCCGCGATCTCGTCGGCGACAGCGCGCACAGTCACGGTCTGGACGCGTCCGTCGTCGTCGGGGCGCCCGCGCTGGTCGTCCAGGCCGGAGAACCCGGACAGTCCGATGGCGATATCGCCGACCCCGACCCGCCACGGCCGCGAACTCGTATCCGAGATGACCAGACCGATGCGCACCCCGAAGGCCTGTTCGATCCGTCGGCGCAGGCCATCGGCGGACCGGTCGCTGTCGAGGGGGTGGAGGATGACGGCACCGCCGGAGTTCGACTGGTCGAGACCGGCTGCGGCCTGCACGGTGCCCGCCGGAGTGCGCACGACCTGAACGGTGGTGCCGGAGCGATACGAGCGTTCGGCGACGAGGTGGGTGCCGCTCTCCGCGACGAGTTCTTCGAATTCGGCTCGATCGGAGACCGTGCGCAGGCGGCCCTCAGCTTTGGAGACGACCTTCGACGCGACGACGAGGATATCGCCGTCCTTGAGGTCGATGCGGTTGCGCCGCAGAGCGTTGATGAGGATCGCAGAGAGGTCGGAACCCTGCCCGATCTCTTCCTCGACGGGAGGTGCGTAGACGGTGAGCAGACGATCATTCATACCGGACCGCCGGTGATTCCACTCTCATTCCTCCATAATCCCATTGCGGGTGCCCACTTTCTAAATTCTCCAGGTTTGTTCAGGCGGATCCCACAGGTTGTGCCCTATGACGCGACCATGACCTATATATGGGGTTCTGGGTGCGTGTGCATGTGAACGCGTGTTCGAATCGCGTCTCATGGGGCGTCTCAGTACTCCATAAGGGCTTGACGGGGCGGTAATGACACGCGTGTAATTTATACCTAAGGGGAACGCGCCGAGCAGGGATCCTTCAGGATTCGACCGTACATCGGACTGATCGCCTCAGTCACGGTACTGGACCTGCTCGAGCGTGAGAAAGGGGAAAACCGTGCAAAGTGCACAGAGAGAATGGCGGGAGAGAGAAGACTTCACCGCCGCACCGGGAGTCACCTCCCGCCGCGCCGAAGACTGGTTCATCGAACCGGGAGCACGTACACCCGAGACACTGCCTGATCCGCTGGCCGTCGATCCGAGTGATCTGACACCGCTGCAGCCGGACAACTCCGCGGTCTCTCCGCTGTCGCTGCTCCTGGGAGCTGCAGACGACGGTGAACTGTCCTGGCAGGACCAGGCCCTCTGCGCTCAGACCGACCCCGAGGCGTTCTTCCCGGAGAAGGGCGGATCGACTCGTGAAGCCAAGCGGGTCTGCGCCTCCTGCGACGTCCGTTCCGAATGCCTCGAATATGCTCTCGCCAACGATGAGCGCTTCGGCATCTGGGGCGGAATGTCCGAACGCGAACGCCGCCGGCTCAAGAAAAAGGTCGTGTGAGTCAAGCCGTCACCATCGTCGTCGTCTCCGGCGACGAT
The DNA here is from genome assembly GCF_052105255.1 of Brevibacterium sp. NCBI lineage: Bacteria > Bacillati > Actinomycetota > Actinomycetes > Micrococcales > Brevibacteriaceae > Brevibacterium > Brevibacterium sp. The sequence continues at coordinate 20,644 of NZ_JBQDYQ010000016.1, read as the reverse complement.
GCCAGCAAAGTCGAGCTCGAAACAACTCTTCGTCCGCACTTCCCCGAGATCCCCATGGTGGATCTCGGGGATCGGACGGTCCGCGAAGTCGGCGAGATGCCGGACGTCGCGGACTCGGATTTCCTGTGGTTCCTCACCCCTGACTCCCGTCCCGAACCCGACTGTCTCGATGAGCTGCTCGACGCCATCGGGGAGACCGAATCCATCGCCGCCGTCGGGCCGAAGCTCATGTGCTCCGGTCGCATCGTCTCCGCCGGAGTGAGCACCACCTCGGCAGGGGAGCGGTTCAACCCCGTGGGCTCCGGGGAGATCGACCAGGGCCAGCGTGACAGCCAGATCGAAACGCTGGGTCTCGACCTGCCCGGCCTGCTCATGGCCACCACGGAACTTGAGCGAATCGGAGCACCGTCCCGCGTGCTCGGCCCCGCCTATTCCGGTCTCGAATACTCCCGTCGTCTCCGCGACCTCGGCGCTCGAGTTCTGCTGGCGCCCCGCGCGCGGATGGAGATCTCCTCGGTCTCCGCCGCCCGGCTCGGCTCCTCACCGCACCCGCCGAGGTCAAAGGCCCAGATCCGGGCCGAGCAGCGCTACCGCCTCAGCCTCGCCGGACAGGGGCTGTTCGCACTGTTCTGCCTGCTGGCTCTCGGCCACCTCGGTCGGATCGTCGGCGGGTTGCTGGCGAACAATTTCAAGCCTGCCGGATGGCACCTCTCCGCGCTCTTCGGCCTGCCCGCCGACGTGTCGACCACCGCGCCGCTGCGCCGTGCCAACGCCCGCCGCAACCGAGCGGCCAAGCGGTCGAACACCACCCACGTCGCCGCTCTGTACGCCGACGACGAAGAACTCGCCGTCCAACGCCGGACGATGAGCACAGACAGCGACGAGCCGCGCCCGGCAGAGGTTCCCACCGGCGGACCCGACGCCGATGCCGAACTCAACCCGGTCGGTGACACCGAGGAGGCCATCGACTCCTTCTCCCGTCTGGAGATCTCCGGCGGTTCGAGCCTGCTCCGCGCACCCCTGACCTATGTGATCCTTGCCGCCGTGGTGATGAGCGGTGTCATCAGCTTTCGACTCTTCGGCCCTGGTCATCTCGACGGCGGCGCCCTGGGCTCGACCGATATCGGCCTCGGTGAGATCGTCGACCGCCTGCTCGGCCGCCACCTCGACGTCTCGACCGGTGCAGCAGTGCCTGCCGACCCCTATCATCTCGTCATCGGTGCTCTCTCCCTGCTCTTCTTCGGCCATGTCGACGTCATGGTCCGCTCCCTGCTTCTGACCGCGCCGATCCTGGCCGCCGTCACCGCCTACGCGGGTGCCGGCAGCGTGCTCGCGAGGCGTTGGGTGCGCGGCTTCGCCGCTCTGCTGTGGATCGCGTCCCCGCTGCTGACGACCGCGCTCTCGGACGGTCGCCTCGGTGTGATCCTCGTCTGGATCTGCGCACCGCTGGTGGTGCTGACTCTGCGCCGCAGCCTGGCCACCGGATCGGTAGCGGCAGCGGCCGCCACCGGGCTGCTGCTGTTCGTCATCACCGCCGGAGTTCCGCTCCTCCTGCTGGTCACGATCCTCGGCACAGCGGTGCTGCTGGTCGCCGGTCGTGGTCTGCGTCATCTGTGGCTGCTCGCCCCGACCGTGTTCCTGGGATGGCCATGGCTGTGGGCCGTGGTCCGAGAACCCGGAACGCTGCTGACCATGCCCGGGCAGACCATGGCCACGGACTCTGCGCCGACGTACCTTCTGGCCGTCGGCTTCCCCGCTCCGACCGACATGACCTGGCTGGCGAACCTCATCGCCGACATCGGTCTCGGCGGGGTCTCTGCCGGTGTCCTCCAGCTCTGGGCACCGGTCATCATGCTGCCGATGCTCATCCTGGCCTTCTTCGCCCTCATCGAAACCCGGCTCGAACTCTCCCGCCTGACCTGGGCTGTCGGGCTCTACCTCGGCGGTCTCATCCTCGCCGCGGTCCAAGTGCATCTGCCCGCGCAGACGGGGCCGTTCCATCTCATCGGGTCCTACCCTGCAGCGGGACTGACTCTGGTCAGCCTCGGCTCGATCCTGCTGCTGTCCCTGGGATCCGACCACGCGGCCGGACGACGTCCCGGGCGCGGCGGGACTGCCGGTCCGACGACCCCGAAGAGCGGCACCGAAGCGAGCTCCGTGACCGCTGGTCGTGCGCCCATGCGCGGCCTCGTCGGGCTCGTGACCGTGGCGGCCATCGGGCTCATCGCCATCGGCGCCGGACGGGCCACGTCTTCGGCGGATCCGGTCACCGCGACGTCCGAGAGCACTGTCCCCGCTCTGGCCGCGGATCGCGCAGACGGGGCGACCCAGGCACGCACTCTCCGTCTGGACAATGTCGACGGAGAGGTGCTGGCCACTCTCGTCTCCTCTGCCGACGGCACGGTTCTGGGCACATCGACCGTGACCTCGGCCGAGACCGTCGGAGGATGGCCGTGGCAGCGTCGTCCGCTGCCGATCACCCCCGACCAGGTGCTCGTGGCTCAGGCCGCGTCCGCGCTCTCTGCCGATGACACCGGCGACGTCGGCAGCATCCTCGGTGAGCTCGGGGTCGATTTCGTCCTCATCGGCCCGAACGCCGGCAGCCTGACCAACTCCGTGTCCGTCTCGGAGGGCCTCCTGCCGGTCGGCCCCACCTCGTCGGGACAGCTGTGGCGCGTCGACAAGCCCTACAGCGGACGGTTCCTCATCCGCGACTCCGAAGGGCGGGTCTCCACCGCGGTGATGACGGGCACCACCGCGGCGATGAGGGGCACCACCGCGACGGTGCCGGCCGGCCAGGACGGGCGCACACTGACGATCGCCGACGCCTCAGACGGAATCACCGCGCGCATCGACGGCGAGCCGCTGCCGCAGCCGAAACCCGACGCAGAGGACTGGGCCAGCGAGTTCGACCTCCCCGCGTCCGGAGGGACGGTCGACATCACAGTGGACTCACCGCTCTACCCGGTCGGAGTCATCGTCGGATGGGTCCTCGGACTGCTCAGCCTCATCGTGGCCATTCCCTTCGGTCGGGCAGGGAAGAAGTCCGGCCGCGCGGGGGAGAGAGCATGAAACATCAGCGCAGCATCGTCACCTTCGCAGCAATCGCCGTGCCCGGAGTGCTCGTGGCCACGACCTCGTTCCTCACTCCGCTGACCCCCGGCACGCTGGACCGCAGCCCCGAACAGGTGCGCATGCCTACCGCGGATACCCGCGTCGTCTGTCCGGGCCCTCTGCTCACCGCCGCTGACGCCGAAGGCACCGACGCCGAGTTCGTCGATGATTCGAAGGTCTCGACCCGGGTCGTCGCCGCTTCCGCTCCGATCGGCGCTGCAGACGGTTCGACCTCATCGGCTCGCCTCCAGGTCGCCGATCTGGGTGGTTCGATCGACTACGACAATCCCTCCGGACAGGGTTTCGTCTCCGGCGATGACAGCGTCGACTCGACGAAGATCGTCACTGGTTTCGCCCGTCCCGGCGCGCCTGCCCTGACGACTGGTCTCGAAACCGTCGAAGGCAGTTCCGGCGACCTCACCGGCCTCGCCACACTCACCTGTGCCCAGGCGTCGAGCAGCTTCCAAATCGTCGCCGGATCCGGGGCCACCGGCTCGAACTCGCAGCTGCTGCTGAGCAATCCGGGAGACGTTCCCGTCCAGGCGAAGGTCGCCCTCATGACCCCCGGCGGTGAGACTGCAGAACCGACCGAACTGAGCATCAAGGCCGGCGAGCAGCGTGCCGTCCCGCTGGGCGGTCTGGCCGGAGGAGCCGAAGCCCTGGCCGTCGATGTCACCGTCGACGGCGGAGTGCTGGCCGGCTCGATCCAGGAGACCGTCCTCGACGGCCTCAGACCCCAGGGCATCGACCTCGCCGCCGCCGGTGCCGGGGCCGATCGTCAGCAGGTGCTCACCGGACTCAGCGGCAAGGATGTGCGGGTGCGGGTGGCGAACCCGAGCAGCGATCTCGCCGAGGTGTCCCTGAAGGCGTACGGACCCGACGGTGAGATCGACATTCCCCGTTCGTCCATGACCGTCGTCAGCCGCGGTGTCGCCGAGGCCGAGCTCGGCGATCTCGATGCTGCGAGCCTCGTCGTCGAATCGTCTCAGCGCGTGCAGGCGGGGGCCTTCATCGGCAAGGACGGTGAGAAGGGTGCCGCCGACTTCGGCAGCATCCCGTCAACCGACACTCTCGCCGAGACCCAGCTCTTGGCGCTTCCGCGTACGGGAGAATCCTCCCTGAATCTCTCGCCCGGTCAGGGGCATGTGCAGGTGCAGGGAATGCTCGACGACGGAACGCTTACCGACCCGCAGTCGATCGATCTCAACCCGACGGGAACGACCGTGCTCAACCCGAGCGACGTCTCCGATGAGCCAGTGCGCGCGCTCGTCCTCAAAGGGTCCCAAGCTTCGGGGTCGCAGGCTGATGGAGTGCATGCGACTCTCGTCGTGACCACCGAGGACGGTATCTCCACTGCCGTCCCGGCCCCGGCCCCGGCGGGGGTGGCCTACCGGGATATCCGTCTCGGCTGAGATCCTGCCAACTGATGTGGGCGAGCCCGCTCTGTGCGCCGAGGAAGCCCGCCGAGCAGTCTCAGGTGCGACGGAGGATATCGATCTGGTCGGCCACCACCTCGGCGATGAGTGCATCGCGGGCCTCGCTGCCGGCATGGTCTTCGATCACTCGCCGGTAGAGGACGATATGGGTGGGTCGGTCCCCGGCCGGCGGGAAGACGCGACCGAAGCTCGGTTCGGTCGAACTCGCCGGCGGGACGGAATCGACAGCCAGCACCACCTCGGCGAGGAGAGCGGGTTCGCGTCTGCGCATCCGGGCGAACTCGGCGGCTGCGACCGCGGCGAAACTCTCCGCCCGACTCAGCCGCGCGGGCACCTTGGCCCGGTGCAGCGGAGACTGCAGACCCCGCCCATGTCGGTCGCGATGTCGCCGTGGTCTCATAGCATCTCATTCTACGTGCGGGGCCGCCGTGCCTGAGCGAATCGGCGGGTCCCGGCGTGTAGAGTGTGGGACTGTGTCAGCCGTGAGAATGTGTTCAAAAGTCAGCTGTTCGCGCCCCGCCGCCGCCACCATGACGTACGTGCACGCCGATGCGACCGTCGTCATCGGACCTCTGGGCAGGCGAGCCGAGCCGGGCGCTCATGACCTGTGCGCCGAACATGCGGCGAAGCTGACCCCACCCGTGGATTGGCAGCTCATCCGCATCGACTCCGGGCAGGCCCCGCCCGAACGCAGCCACGATGACCTGCTGGCCATCGCCGACGCCGTCCGTGAAGCCGCCGACCGTGCCGATCGGACCCCGCCCGGGCCCGAGTCGGCCCCGGCCGACGACCCGGCGGCCGCAGGACGCCGACACGGTCACCTGCGCATCATCGGCGACTCATGAACCATCCCGAACCGAGCTCGTTCGGTACCGATCCCGCACGGCAGATCCCGACGGACTCCGAACTCGGTCGAGCCCGGACGGCCGCGCTCGACGCCGCCGTCGGTGCCTATGACATCCGCGGTCGCATTCCCGATCAGCTCGACGAGGACATCCTGTTCGCCCTCGGCTGGGCGACGGCCCGCGCCATGGCAGAGATCCACACCGCCGCCGAGGTGGTCATCGGTCACGATATGCGACCGAGCTCTCCCGGATTCGCCCAGTCCTTCGCCGCCGGAGTCGACGCGGCCGGAGTCGACGCGGCCGGATCGAGAGCCGTCCTGCTGGGATTGTGCTCGACCGATCAGCTCTACTTCGCCTCCGGCATCTTCGACCTGCCCGGCGCCATGATCACCGCCAGCCACAATCCCGCCGACTACAACGGGATCAAAATCTGCGGACCCAGCGCCGCCGGAGTCAGCCTGGCCTCCGGACTCTCGCGAGTCAGGGAACTTGCGATCACCGCACCGCAGAGCGACGGCCGGACCATCGCCGACGATGAGAACGCAGCATTCCGGATGCGGGAGCAGTACGCGGCACGGATCCGCGAACTCACCCACGTCGATGAGGTCACGGGACTGACGATCGTGCTCGACGCCGGAAACGGCATGGCCGGGCGCCTCCTCGGGGAGGTCTTCGGCATGGACGCGGGGGCCGCCTCGGTGCCCTTCGACGTCATCGGCCTCTTCACCGAACTCGACGGGACCTTCCCCAACCACGAGGCGAACCCGCTCAAATCCGAGAACCTCGTCGACGCCGCACGCGCCGTCGTCGACAACGGAGCCGACCTGGGCCTCGTCTTCGACGGGGACGCCGACCGCTGTTTCTTCATCGACGAGACCGGGGCGACGATGTCGGCATCCGCCGTCGGCGCACTCGTCGCCGAACGGGAGATCGCCCGGGCCCGAGCGCTCGGGAATGACCGTCCGACCGTCATCCACAACCTCATCACCTCCCGCAGTGTGGCAGAGACGATCACAGCCGCCGGCGGCCATGCACTGAGGTCGAAGGTCGGTCATTCGGGCATCAAGACGCTCATGCGCGAAACCGGAGCCGTCTTCGCCTGCGAACACTCCGCACATTTCTATTTCGACGAATTCTTCGGTGCGGACTCGGGAATGCTCGCCGCCTGCCATCTCATCGCCGCCCTCGCCGGGTCACAGGCTCCCGCCTCTCGTCTGGTCGCCGACTATGACAGGTTCGTACAGTCCGGTGAGATCAACTTCACCGTCTCCGATCCCGATGCCGTGCTCGCCGACTTCGTCGCGCATGCCGGAGATTTCCCCGACAGCACCGTCGATGACCTCGACGGAATCGGTCTGCAGGGGTCGGACTGGTGGGTGAACCTGCGCAAGTCCAACACCGAACCTCTCGTCCGTCTCAATGTCGAGGCCGCCGATCCGGCGCAGGTCGACGCACTCACCCGCCAGGTCACGGACTTCGTCACCGCTCGCGCCTGAAGCCGGCGCTGTCCGCAGATCGGGCACGACGCGACAAGCCGGCCGCCCCGGCAATAGACTCGAACCCGATCCGACAGCCCGCCGTATGGAGGTACCGTGCTCGATTCCACTGACTTCAAGGTCGCCGATCTCAGCCTGGCCGAGGCCGGCCGGCACCAGATCCGCCTCGCCGAAAGGGAGATGCCGGGCCTCATGGCGCTGCGTGAGGAGTACGCATCGACGGCGCCGCTGGCCGGGGCGCGCATCGCCGGCAGCCTGCACATGACCGTGCAGACCGCGGTGCTCATCGAGACCCTCGTCGCCCTCGGCGCAGACGTCAGGTGGGCCAGCTGCAATATCTTCTCCACCCAGGACGAAGCCGCGGCGGCCGTCGTCGTCGGCTCCGGCACTCCCGACGCCCCGGCCGGTGTCCCGGTCTTCGCGTGGAAGGGCGAGACCCTCGAAGAGTACTGGTGGGCTGCGGACAAGATCTTCGACTTCGCGGACGGTCCCAACCTCATCCTCGACGACGGCGGCGACGCCACCATGTACGTGCTCAAGGGCACCGAATTCGAAGTCGCCGGGGGAGTGCCCACCGCCGGAGCCGAGGACTCGGAGGAATTCGCAGTCCTGCTCAAGCAGATCGCCACGTCCATCGAGGCGACTCCCGGCCGGTTCGCCCGTCTGGCTGCCGGGATCAAGGGGGTGAGCGAGGAGACGACGACCGGTGTCAACCGCCTCTACCGCCTCGCCGAACAGGGCGGACTGCCGTTCCCGGCCATCAACGTCAACGACTCGGTGACCAAGTCGAAGTTCGACAACCGCTACGGCATCCGCCATTCGCTGCCCGACGGACTCAACCGCGCCACCGACGTCCTCATCGGAGGAAAGATCGCCGTCGTCATCGGCTACGGCGACGTCGGCAAGGGCGCCGCCGAGGCTCTGCGCGGGCAGGGTGCGCGCGTCATCGTCACCGAGATCGACCCGATCTGTGCGCTGCAGGCAACGATGGACGGCTATCAGGTCGCTCTCCTCGCCGAGGCGGCTCCCCAGGCCGACATCATCATCACCACGACGGGGAACACCCGGGTCCTCGATGTCGATGTGCTGCAGACGCTCAAACCCGGTGCCATCGTCGGCAATGTCGGCCACTTCGATGAGGAGATCGATCTGGCCGGGCTGTCCCGTCTGCCCGGTGTGACGAAGATCGAGATCAAACCCCAGGTCCACGAGTGGAGCGTACCCGTGCCCGCCGAGGCGGGACTCGACCGTGATCGCACGGACTTCCTCGTCCTCTCCGAAGGACGGCTGCTCAACCTGGGCAACGCCACCGGCCATCCGTCATTCGTGATGAGTGCCTCGTTCAGCAATCAGGTGCTCGCCCAGATCGAACTGTGGAACGTCCACGACGACTACGGCAACACGGTGCACCGGTTGGCGAAGGAACTCGACGAGAAGGTGGCGCGTCTCCACCTGCCGGCTCTCGGGGCGAAGCTGTCCGAACTGAGCAAGGAACAGGCCGAATACATCGGTGTGGACGTGGCGGGACCGTTCAAACCCGAGCACTACCGCTACTGATCGGACCGGCGGCGGGTGAGGCTGAGACCGTAGGGGAGCGTGTCGACTCGGGACCGGAACGCATTCGCGCGATCCGTACGTCGGCGCTGCTTCTCGACTTCCGCAATGCGACGGCGATGGATGACCGCGGACAGGAACTGTTCGGGAAACGTTCCCTCTGGCGGGGCCGGAGCGACATAGGCATTGAGCTCGGTGGCGAGCTCGATCGCTCGTTGCCACCGCGACTCCGCTCCGAGCTGGGGCGCCATGGCGAGGAATTGGACGATGCGCCGATGCAGCCCGTCGGGGATCGTCGTCACATCGGTGCGGCCCAGCCAGTCGTGCAGATGCGGAGCCACGTGAGTGTGCATGGGCGGCAGAGGTCGGCTGCGTTCGCTGACGGCGATGGTTCCGGCCAGATAGTCGCCGAGGCGTTTGGCCTGCGGTGAGAGGAGCCCGGACAGGGCTGCGATGCCGCCGCCTGAGGAGACGATCTCGAACGGCCACAGCAGGGCGCGGATGAAGGAATGCCGCAGGCGCACCGCACCGCCGTCGTCACGGACGACCCTCAGCCCGAGGATGAGCTTGCCCAGCGAGCGACCGTGGCTGAGCACCTCGACGAGCATCGGCAGCAGCACGAAGACGAAGATCGTCATGACGGTGATGAGCGAGCCGAGAAGCAGTCCGTTGAGATCGAGCACCTTGAGCATGAGCCAGAACATCGCGATGAGCAATCCGATATTCACCAGCGAATAGACGATGTAGTCGATCAGAGCGCTCAATGCCCGAGCCGCCAGAGCGGCCGGCTGGACATTGAGTTCGACGGCTTCACCGGTGATCAGAGTACTCACCCGACCATCGTGTCATATCGCCGCGTTCCGAGGCGGACGTTTCGCCGAGAGCATGCCGGGTGCCTCTCGCTGAGTCGGCGGTGCCTGTGCGTCGTCTCCGATAGGCTGGAGGGATGGATCCGAACCTGCTGGCCCAGCTGCACGGCGATGACTGGCTGGAGCTGTCGGCATTGGCGAAGAAGAACACGCTGACACCTGAGCAGACGACCCGTTTCCTCGAGCTCTACCGGACCGCGTCGAAGGATCTCTCACGCATCACGACGGTGGCTCCCGACTCTCTCGAAGCCGCTCGGCTCTCGGCGATCGTCCACCGCTGTCGCAATCATCTCTCGTCCGTGCCCAGCGGAGGACTGTCCGGGCTGTCACGGTTCTTCGTCATCAGTCTGCCGCTGTCGCTGTACCGGCTGCGCTGGGACTTCGTCATCGTGGCCGCCGGATTCCTCGCCGTCGCCGTCCTGTCGGGCATCTGGGCGGGAACCCACCCGGAAGTGCTCGAGACCTTCGGTGATCGAGAGTTCCGACGGCAGTTCGCCGAACATGATTTCGTCGACTACTACAAGGAGAATCCGAACGGCTTCTTCGCCGTCGGCGTGTGGACGAACAACGCGTGGATCGCCGTCCAGTTCGTCCTGCTCGGCATCACCGGCGGCTATGTCATCGTCGGGCTGTTCTCGAATGCCGTCAACGTCGGCTTCTCCGGGGCGATGATGTTCGAGTTCGACCGGGCCTCCGACTTCTTCCTCTATATCCTGCCCCACGGGATCCCGGAGATCAGCTGCATCATCCTCGCCGCTGCCGCAGGTCTGCGTCTCTTCTTCGCCTGGGTGGTGCCGGGCCCAAGGCTGCGCCGCGACAAGCTTGCCAGCGAGGCCCGATCGCTGCTCGTCGTCGCCGGAGGTCTCGTGCTGCTGCTGTTCGGTTCGGGTCTCATCGAAGGGTTCGTGACCCCGAACCCGATTCCGCCGGCGCTCAAGATCGCGATCGGCGTAGCCTACACCGCCGCGGTCGTCGTCTACGCCGGGTACTTCGGCAAGCGGGCTGCCGCCGCCGAACTCAGTGCTGATCTGGATGATCACCAGGCCGGGTACTCGGTCATCTCGACCGACCGCTGACCGGCGTCGCGGTCACAGCTCGCCCCTGACAGGGGCACCAGTCACAGCCCGCCGGTGACTTTGAGCCGAATGTAGAGGTCGGCCAATGCTCCGGGAAGCTTCTCAGGCAGAGCATGGACGCAAGCGACGCCGATCCCGCGCAGTCGAGTCTGCAGCGACGCCGTCGCGAGCATCTCGGCCTCGGCGGCCGCAGCCGTGTAGACATCGTCGACATCGCCGCGCTGGGACGCCAACGCTGACAATGCCGGATCGTCGACCCCGGCGACGACGACGCGGTGGTGAGCCTCCAGAGTCGGCAGCACGGGCAGGATGTCCTCGGCGACCGTCGCTTCGTCGAGCTGCGTGACCAGCACGACGAGCGCCTGCTGCCTGGACGTCTGCAGAACTGCTGCGGCGATCGACTCCCAGTTCGCCTCGTAGAGCTCCGGATGCACCGGCGTCAGAGCGACAGACAGGTCATGGACCGGGTCGTGAGCGCGATGGCTCGATGCGGCTGCACGTACCCGGGCATCGGCGACGATGACATCGACCCGGTCGCCGGCACCGGTGGCCAGAGCCGTCAGCAGCAGAGATGCCTCTAAAGCGGCGTCGAAGACCGTGCCTTCGCCACAGCGACGGGCGGCGAAACGGGAGGAATCGACGACGATGACGACGCGACGATCCTTCTCCGGTCGCCAGGTCTTGACCACGAGGTCCTGAGCGCGAGCACTGGCCCGCCAATCGATGGACCGGACATCGTCACCGTCGACATAGTCGCGCAGCGAATCGAATTCGGTGCCCATTCCGCGGATCATCACCGCCGAGCGTCCCTCGAGTTCGCGCAGCTTCTGCGTTTTCGACGGCAGCTCCCGCCGAGACACGAACGGCGGCAGGACCCGCACCGAGGCGGGAACATCGATGCTTTTCTGCCGGTGGATCAGCCCGAGCACACTGCGGCTGCGCACCGTCACCAGATCGCCCGGCAGCGCTCCTCGCCTCCTCGGCTCCAGCTCGGTGGTCACCTCTGCCAGCTCACCGGGTTCGAGCACATGGTGAGAGCGGGTCGCGACGGCACCGGCGCTCGGTGCCCAGGCGTCGCGGACGTGGAGACGCAGTCGGCGGTTCGTTCCGTTGATCAGGGTCAGAGTGCAATGGGTGCCATCGCCGAGGCGGACCATCGGTCCCGGGGTGCGCTGGAGTTCCAAGCCGTGGATCCGGGGAACGAGGAAGAAGTCGAGGACCGCGGCCAGGACGATTACCCCGGCCACGATCGATGCCGTCGGCCACGTGGGCACCAGCATGACGGGGACGAGGCCGAGGAGAGCGAGCAGGAACAGGCGGGTGGTCATTCAGCGCGGCACTTCGGTGGTGGCGATGATCGAATCGAGGACCTGACCGACGTCCAGACCGTCCATCTGCGCTTCGGGGCGCAGAATCACCCGGTGCGACAGCGACATATGGGCCAGGGCCTTGACGTCATCGGGGGTGACATAGTGCCTGCCGCTCAGCCACGCATGAGCACGGGCGGCACCGAGCATCCTCGTCGCTCCACGAGGTGAGACTCCCAGGGCCAGAGACGGGGTCTGGCGGGTGGCTCGGGCGAGATCGACGATATAGCTGATGATCTGCGGGGCGACGTAGATCTTCGCAATCGCGTCGCGAGCACGGGCGATGAGGTCGGCATCGGCGACCGGACGCAGACCTGCCGCTGTCAGGGACCCGGCGTCGAAGCCTCTGGCATGACGGTCGAGGATCTCGAATTCGTGATCCCGCTCGGGCAGGTCGAGGACGAGTTTGAACAGGAACCGATCGAGCTGGGCCTCCGGGAGCGGATAGGTGCCTTCGTATTCGACGGGATTCTGTGTGGCCGCGACGAGGAACGGTTCTGGCAGCTTCCGGGAGCGGCCGCCGACGGACACCTGATGTTCCTCCATCGCCTCGAGCAGAGCCGATTGGGTCTTCGGCGGAGTGCGGTTGATCTCATCGGCGATGAGGATGTTCGTGAACACCGGGCCGGGCCGGAATGAGAAGTCGGAGGCGGATGCATCGTAGACCAACGAACCGGTGACATCGCTGGGCATGAGGTCGGGCGTGAACTGCACACGCGAGCTGTCCAGGCTGACCGCGGCGGCGAAGCTGCGCACGAGAAGGGTCTTCGCCACTCCGGGAACTCCCTCGAGCAGCACATGCCCTCGGCACAGCAGCGCGATGAGCATCCCCGTGACTGCTTGGTCCTGTCCGACGACGGCCTTGGCGATCTCGGTGCGCACACCGGTGAACGCGTCACGGACCGGGTCCAGCTCCGCCTGCGGAGTCGCTGCGCTGTCCGCGGCGGGAGTCTGTTGCGAGACCGGCTCCTGGGGCCGTGGTGCGGCCGGCGGCTGTGGGGCAACCGGTTCCTGAGGGGTCGTGGGGCCCTGGGGCGGCGGGGTCATGGGATCTCACTTTCGATCTGGGTGAGCTGATGGACGAGTTCGATGAGTTCGGCGTCGGTGTGCGCCGACGCGGAGACGAAGACGTGGTGGAGTCGGCCCGGGTCGGCTCCCGTGACGGCTGCGATACGGGCGATGACGTCGGGGGTGCGGGCATCGGAGCCGAGGCTCAGCCGTCTGCCGATGCGCAGCAGCGCACCGGTCCGCAGAGTGTGCAGAGCCCCGTCCCGATCGCGACTGCGAGAGCTCAGCGCGGCCCGGCCGTGCACGGTCTCGACAGCGGGCACGACGACCGGCAGGCGCTCGAGGGCCAGCGGTCCGAATCGGCGCCCGATGACGAGCAGCAGGACGACCAGGCAGGGGACCAGCCACAGGACTCCCGCGAGGAACCAGCCGGGCACGAAATCGATCGTCGACGGAGGGGGCTGCTGCTGTCCCGAACCGTCGAAGGTCGGATAGTAGACGACGAGGTTTTGCGTCTGGGACAGCTGCGAGAGCACAAGGGAAGCATTGCCCTCTTCGTCGATGTTCTCATTGGTCACCCAGTCGGGATTGCCGAGCACGGCAAGCGGCACGGAACCGCCTGTATCGGTGACGAACTGTCCGCGTGCAGACCCGGGGGCCACCTCGGCGCCGTCGACCTCAGCGACCCCGGGCCCGGTGAACGGGTAGCAGGCGGTGATCCCGTCGGTGCCCTTCTTCGCCTCCGCGTATTCGACCTCGCCCGTGGTCACGGCACCGGCGCCGCGGGCCAGCGGTGAGTCGCAGGCCGCCGGGGACGTAGCATCGGGGTTCGCCAGCGGGCTGAGGTTGTCGTTGACGGTGATCCGGTCGGTGAACTCCGAGACCGTCGGACCCGGGTCGACGAGGACGAGCCGGCTGCCGTGGGTGGCCAGGGCGTATTGGAGGCCGTCGATGTCTCCGGGCGACAGGGCAGCGGTGTTCGTGGGAATGAACAGGGTGGTGTCGGGGCGGGCGGCGGCCGTGCGAGCCTGCTCCTGATCCTCTGTGGTGGTGACATCGACATCATGATCGCGCAGGGTCTCGACGAGGGCCTTCGTGCCGGTGCGCGCCGTCGAATCATAGTGCAGGGGCTCTTCGGACCCGTCATCACCGGTCAGCAGCACGAGCGCGATTACGGTGATGAGGATGACGAAGGCCGCGACGATCCACACCGAAGCCGAACGCAGACGAGCACGCAGCGGGATCCCCACGGTCGAGCGGGTGCCACGGGCGGCGACGTCGAACTGTGCGCTCATGCCGGTGCCTCCTGCCGGCCTGCGCCCTGACGGTCGCGGTGGCGGACCGGCAGGACGCTCAGCCTCCGGTCGAGTGCGCACAGCTCCGCATAGACCTCCTCGAGGCGGCGGTTCGTGCGTGCCTGCCTCGCGGTCGCCTCCCCGTAGCGGAGGTCGTTGAAGACCTCGGCCACGCCGTGGACGGCGGAACCGTGTTCGGGCAGGGCCGCCTGGGCGGAACGGGCGATCTCATTCGCCGTGGCAGAGGACTCGAGCGAGACGACCTGCTTGAGAGACAGGACCGCGAAGATCGCACGGGATTGATCGATGACTGCGGTCTCGAAGTCCCCGACGCGGGCGGCCCGGGCCGCGCTCTCGCGCCACGGGCCGGGTTCGGGCTGGGACACGACCGGGTCGAATGCTGACAGCGGGACGCCGACACGACGGAATCCCGCCCGACGAACGCGCCAGACGACTCCGGCGATGATCGCGGCGAGTGCGAGGACGACGCCGATGAGCAGCCACGGAGAATTCGCGCCGAGGGCGGCAGCGACGAGCGAATCCCACAGGGAGGCAAGCCACCGGCCGATCTGCTCCAAGGGGGTGAGATCGTTGGCGGCGTATTCGGATTTCGACAGTTCGTGCTCGACCCATTCGCGACCGGTGTCCCGGTCGATGCTCGCCTCGGCGATGGGGGAGAGGATCATCGGTCCTCCTCTTCTCGGATGAGGACGAGGTCGAGTCCCTCTGACCGCATCTGCTGGTCGAAGAAGCAGACCGTGACCAGGCAGGCGAAATAGGCGAAGAGGACGGCCGAGGAGATGAGCGTGAGTCCGAGCAGCAGACCGACGGAGACGATCGCGATGGCCGCCTGCGCCGTCGTCGACTCGGCGGTCGTCGACATCCCGACGCCCAGAGCCAGCGAGATGATGAAGACGATCGGGGTGATGATGAGCTGGACGAGCTGATTGGACAGGAAGTACCCGAGCGCCAGTTGGCCGAGCATCCTCCAGAAGCCGCGCCCGGTCAGCCCCCACGAGCGTCGGAGTCCGGCGCGGACGCTCAGACCCTCCACCGCGATCGCCGAACCGAGGAACGCCAGCCGCAGGTTGATCCAGATGAGCGCGACGAACCACAGCAGTGCGGCCAGGGCGGCCCAGACGAAGGCGAGGATCGCCGAATCGGCGCTTGCGAACAGCAGAGTCGGAGCAGTGAGGGCCAGCAGCAGGCCGAGATTGATTCCGCTCATCAGCAGCGTGGCCAGGACAAGGCGCCACCGGCGACCGGAGAGGGACTTCCACGCCGTCGACAAGGTGGTTCGGCGGGCGCCGAAGGAGGCACGGGTGCCCGTGGCGATGAGTCCGGAGAGCAGGTGGGCCAATCCGAGGCTGAGCAGACTCAGCGCCACCGAACCCAATTGGGCCACGGCGATGAAGCCGGAGACGGCATCGTCATTGCCGCTGAGGTCGGTGAAGAACGGAAGGAACTGCACGGCGATGACGGCGCCGATGGCGGTGAGCAGCAGGCTCCAGAGGGTGAAGACGATGAGGGAGGAGCCGACGGACAGAGTCGGGATGAAACGCAGCAGGCGGAAGCCGGAATCCAGGGCCTCGATGAAGGTCAGCGGGCGTTTGGGCAGGAGCCCGCGCGGTGGAGGCGGCTGCCAGCCGCGAGAGGGTGGGGACGGCGAACGACGCTGCCACCGGCCGGTGCGCCAGTCGACCTCCGAGGTCCATGCATTCGTCTGTCCCATCACACCAATCCTGCCATGATTCACCGAAGAGCGCCGAGAGGTCGCCCTGTCCTGATCGGTGCGCGTCGACCGCGCAGATCCGTACTCTCGGAAGTCTGTGGGGTCCGTGATCGGGTCCCTGCCGGGCCCTGTTCTGGGCCGTGGCCGAAGCACCGGCGACCGCTGTCATCAGACGCGGTGCATGAGGTCGTCGACAACGCCCGATAGGCTAGGGGTGTCGAGAACCGAAGAACACGCGAACATAAGGGACAATGGGAGCATGAACGCTCGAATCCTCGTAGTTGATGATGACACGGCTTTGGCCGAGATGATCGGAATTGTGCTCAAAAGCGAAGGCTTCGAGCCCTTCTTCTGCGCCACCGGAGACCAGGCCTTCGAAGAGTTCCAGAAGGTCAATCCGGACCTCGTGCTCCTCGACCTGATGCTGCCCGGCAAGGACGGACTCGAAGTCTGCCGGGAGATCCGCGAGGTCTCATCGGTGCCGATCATCATGCTCACGGCGAAGTCCGACACCGTCGACGTCGTACTCGGCCTCGAATCCGGTGCCGATGACTATGTGCCGAAGCCGTTCAAGCCCAAGGAGCTCATCGCCCGCGTCCGGGCTCGCCTGCGGATCTCAGAGCCGCAGGCTCCCGAGCTGCTGACCGTCGGCGATGTCGTCGTCGACGTCGCCGGTCACACGGTGACCAAGGGCGGATCGCCGGTATCGCTGACTCCTCTCGAATTCGACCTCCTCGTCGCACTGGCCCGCAAGCCGTGGCAGGTGTTCTCCCGCGAGACCCTGCTGGAGGAGGTGTGGGGCTACCGCCACGCCGCCGACACCCGGCTGGTCAATGTCCATGTGCAGCGCCTGCGGTCGAAGATCGAGCGCGATCCGGAGAAGCCGGACATCATCGTCACCGTCCGCGGCGTCGGCTATAAGGCCGGCCGAGCCGCGTGACTTCCGAGTCGGTCGCGGACGGCCCCGTCCGCACCGCGGCCTCGGCACTGAAGACGTTCTGGAATTTCATCCTCCGATCGTTCAGCCACTCCCTGCAGGTCCGCATCGTCGTGCTCACCATCGTGCTCACTTCGGTGGCGATCTTCGGTGTCGGCACCTATATGTCCCAGCAGATCGCCCGCGGCCTCTTCGACACCCGCCTGGATTCCCTGTCCTCACAGACACGGTCGATCCTGGCCGAGCTGCGCTCACTGGCACCGGTCGACGGTCAGGCGATCACTCAGGACACGCTGAGCTCGCAGCTGTCATCGATCTACAACCGTTCGGCGGGGTCCGTGTATTCGCTGACCCTGCAGCCGAAGGATCCGAATTCCTCGTTCTCGACGATCACGGCCGGTGGAGCGAACGAAGACGGAGAGTCACCGCAGGTGCCCATCTCCGATGAGCTGCGCGAGGCCATCCGCAAAGCTCCGGATGATGACAAGCTCTACCAGTCGGTGAGCCTGCCCGACGGCTCAGGACCGGGGCTGCTCATCTCGCAGGAGCTGCAGATTCCGGGGGCCGGCCAGTTCCAGCTGTACTACCTCGGCGATCTCAGTGAACAGCAGGACACGCTCAACTTCGTGCAGCGGTCGATGTTCGTCGCTGCCCTCGTCCTCGTCGTCCTCGTCGGTGCCGTCGCCTGGATCGTCACTCGGCTGGTCGTCACCCCGGTGCGCACCGGCGCCGAGGTGGCCAGGCTCATTGCGGATGGCGACCTGGACGAACGCATGCCCGTGCACGGCAACGACGAGATCGCCGTCCTCGGTGAGAGCTTCAACGATATGGCCGATACCCTGCAGCACCAGATCGAGCAGATGGAGCGGCTGTCGGTGCTGCAGCGGCAGTTCGTCTCCGACGTCTCCCATGAGCTGCGGACACCGCTGACGACGATCCGTGCCGCTGCGGACCTCATCTATGATTCCCGCGACGACCTCGACCCTGTCACCGCACGCAGTGCGGAACTGCTGAACTCGCAGGCCGAACGCTTCGACAACCTGCTCTCCGATCTGCTGGAGATCTCCCGCTACGATGCCGGTGCCGCGGCACTCGTGCCCAAACCCGTCGATATCGGCGCGATCGTGACCTCCGTGATCGAGACAGTGTCGATGGTGGCCGAACAGATGGCGACGGCCATCGTCGTCCATGCACCGTCGTCGCCGGTCATGGCTGAGGTCGATCGGGTGCGCATCACCAGGATCGTGCGCAACCTCGTCGTCAACGCCATCGAACACGGTGAGAACAACCCCGTCGACGTCTATGTCGCCTCCAACGCCGAGGCGGTGGCCGTGAGCGTGCGCGACCACGGAGTCGGCATGAACGAAGAACAGGTCGAACACGTCTTCGACCGGTTCTGGCGTGCCGATCCGGCACGCAAGCGCACCCTCGGCGGGTCGGGTCTGGGGCTGGCGATCTCACTCGAGGACGCCCACCTGCACAACGGCTGGCTGCAGGTCTGGGGCAAACCGGGCGAGGGGTCGTGCTTCCGGCTGACGATTCCGCGTCGCCCCGACCAGGAGATCACCTCCTCGCCGCTGCCCCTGCCGCCTCGCGATGCGCAGGTCCGCGGTTCCGCACTCGTGGCGGGACCTCTGTCCTCGGACGGATCCGTCCGCATCCAGACCGGATCGATCCCCATCGTCGTCGAAACCGAGCCGGAGATGCTCGACGTCGATCACGACACCCCCGCCGCCGCTGCCACGCAGTCCGCATCGCCTCAGGAGACCGAGCGAATCGGCGAGCCGGACACCGCCGAGGCGGGCGACCAGTCCCCGGACATCATCGAACCGGACCCGGACGGCGACAGCGTGAACGACAGCAGAGGAGGACGCTCATGACCCGGTCGACGCCCAGGAGCTCCCGGATGAAGACCATGCTGGTCTCCGTCCTCACAGCCGTGGCTCTCGTCGGCTGCTCGTCGATCCCGACCTCATCACCCGTCGGCCATATCGAAGACGACTCGGGTGATGCGGGTGCGAACAATGCGCGGATCCCCGACGGTCCAGAGCCCGGCGACAGCCCATCGGACATCGTGCGCGGCTTCCTCCGGGCCGGAGCGGGTGCCGGCAACAACTTCTCCGTGGCCCGATCATTCCTCACCGAAGGCGAGGCACAGAAATGGAGTCCGCAGGAATCGGTGTCGGTGCTGCCCAACGGCACGGATCTCGATTCCTTGAACGTCGGGACCACCTCTGATCAGAAGTCGATGAGCATCTCGCCTCCGGTCGTCGGCCTCGTTGATTCCTCCGGGGTGTACAACTCGACCGAACCGGGCACTCGTTCCACCCTGGAGTTCTCGCTGCGGCAGGAGAACGGGGAGTGGAGGATATCCTCGGCGCCGGACGGGCTGCTCATCAGCCAGACCGACTTCCGGACGATCTTCCTCAACTATTCGCTGCAGTTCTTCACCTCCGACTATTCGTATCTCGTTCCTGACTCCCGTTGGTTCCTTCGGTCCTCCTCGACTCCGACTGTGCTGATGAACGAGCTGCTCAGCGGACCTGCGCCCTACCTCTCGGGAGCGGTGGTCACCGCGATCCTCGATGGTGCGAAGCTCGGCGACTCGAATGTGGTCACGATCGAGAACGGTGTTGCCCATGTGTCCTTGGGAGCACAGAATCCGGCTCCGTCCGACCGCGAGAAGGGGCTGATCCGGCAGCAGATCGCCACCACTCTGCAGGTCATTCCCTCGATCTCGGCCATCGAACTGAGCATCGGCGGACAGACGATTCCGGCCAGCCTGCAGCCGAAGACCGACACTTCGGTCCAGGTGGACGGGCCACCCGTGGTTCTCGCCGATGACCACCTCTCCCGAGTCTCGGGAACGACCGTCGCCAAGGTCGAGAACAGTCCGGATCTGAAGAAAGCGAAGGCCAGCGATCCTGCGGTGTCATTGGACGACTCGCTCTATGTGTATCTGGCCGATGACGGCAAGCAGCTCATGCGGTTGAAATCCGATGCCGTCGATGCCACCCCGATCCTCAAGGGCAAGAAGCTCGTGCGCCCCAGCATCGATCGCTTCAATACGACCTGGACGGGCGAGGCGGAGAACAAGGGCGAGCTGAAAGCCGTCGGTCGAGACGGCGAGTCATTCACTGTGGCCGCCGATTTCCTCAACGGACGACGGCTCGTCGATATCGAGGTCTCACGCGATGGAACCCGTGTCGCTCTGCTCAGTCGGCACAAGGGGGAGCCGGACCGTGTCGACGTGGTCGGTGTGCCCAGGGACAAGGCGGGCAATCCATCCGGCCATGTCTCCGAGACATCGATCGAAGTGGGCGCGAACTTCGACGAGGTCAAGGACATCTCCTGGGCAGGATCGACGAATCTCGTTGCTCTGGCCGCAGAGGAGGGTGATGCTGCGCAGCCGTTCCGCATTGGAGTCACCGGGCCTGCAGAACAGCTCGGCGAGGTCTCCGGCGGTAGCCGTATCGCCGGCGGAGCGGACGGACGCTCGATCCTCGTCACCGGTTCCGACGGTGCGCTGTACAGCTACAACTCGAACGCATGGCAGAAGCTCGTCGACGTCACCGCCAAGGATCCCTCGTATCCCGGCTGACCCGAGGGACAGTGCGGTGGTGGAGGTGGTCCGGAGGGCAGCTGGCAGCCGCCTTGTGGGGCCGGGTATGGAGTAGATTGCTCCCATGGGGCTGCTCGGGGAGGTCGGCGAACTGCTCCTGCCCCGCCGGTGTGCCGGATGCGGGCGGGAGAACGTCTCGCTGTGCACCCGTTGCCTGCAGCTGCTCGGTGGGATCCCACGGGCGATGGAACCTCGTTACGGCTCGATTCCGATCGTCGGGGTCTGCGAATACAACTCTCAGATCTCGAAGATGGTCGTCGGGTACAAGGACGAGGGACGTCGGGACATCCTCG
>NZ_JBQDYQ010000015.1:54578-60852 GCF_052105255.1 Brevibacterium sp. | reverse complement strand
CGACGCCACCAAAGCCAGAGCCGCGAAGTCGTCCTCGCAGGCGGCGAAGCTCTTGCGTTCGAATCCGGCCGCGGCGCACGCATGGTCGACGACCTTGCTCGAGGGCCCGGCCCACATGTCGTAGTCGACCCAGTGCTCGTCCTCGAGATCGATGAACGGCACGGACCGGCGACCTGCGAACCGGTGCCCCTCGGGAACCACGACCCGATAGTCATCATCGAAGAGTGGAATGCGTGTCATCTCCGGCAGGTGGATCTCCCCATCCTGAGGGACCTCGGCGCGGATTTCGATGAGGCAGTGCCCGCGCCGGTTCTTCGCCGGCTCGTTGAGCTGGATATCGAATCGCAGGTTCGGATGATCCTGGGCCACGGTATCGATGATGCCCGGCACCAGACGCGCGTTGAACGAGGTGAACGCCGCGATTCGCAGCCGGGGCCTGCTGACATTGCGGAAGCCCTCGACCAGGTCGTCGAGGCGACCCACCGCTGTGAAGACCTCCGCGGAGTCATCGGCCAGACGCCGCCCGAGCTCTGTGATCTCGATGCCGCGACCCGACCGCCGGTAGAGCGGTGCCCCGACTGCCTTCTGCAGGGTGGTGATGTGCTGGCTGACGGTCGCCGGGGTGTAGTTGAGGTTCTTCGCCGCGGCGACCACGGAGCCGGTGGCCGCGACGGCCCGCCAGACCCGCAGACGATTGAGATCCCACATGCCCTCAAGAGTAGTCGCCGACCACCCGGAATATCATTAGGCACTACCTGATGATCGTTCATGATCAATTGCTTTTCCCGATTGATCGATTCCGGCAGAATAGTGCTCGGCTCCGCCGACTTCGGAGACCACCCTGATGCTTCATCCCCGCCGACCGTCCTCACCCCCGAAGGAGTGCCGTGACCGGACCCGAGATCCTCACCATCACCGGAGCTGCGGCCGCGCTTGCCGTCACGCCCGGCCCCGAGACGATTCTGACGATCCGCCTGTCCTCACTGCGCCGCAAGGCCGGGCTCGTCTATGCGCTCGGCACGGCCACCGGGACCGTGATCTGGATGATCCTCGCGCTCACCGGCGTCTCCACACTGCTGACCGTCTACCCGGCTGCCGTGCAGGTGCTCAAGATCGGCGGCGGCCTCTATCTGTGCCTCCTCGGCGTCCTCGCCGGTCGGCAGGCGCTTCGCCTGCGCCGGGAGCTGAAGGCCGCCGAGGCGACCGACCGCCCCACCGCGAACGCCATCCCCACCCCATCGACCGCCCCCGATTCCCCCGAGGGCCCCGTCACGGAGTTCGCCCAGGTCATGGAGACGACCGCATGGGGCCACCTGCGCTCGCTCGTGTCCTATCGCCGCGGCATCATCTCCTCGCTGTCCAACCCGAAGGTCGGCCTGTTCTTCCTCGCGATCCTGCCGACCCTCGTGCCCGCATCCCCGACCGGCATCGACTACACCGTGCTCGTCGCACTGATCCTCGGCGTGCTCCTGTCCTATCAGCTCGTCCTCGCATGCCTGGCCAGCCTCGCAGCGTCGGCGATGGCCCACCGCAGCGCTGATTTCTTCATCGAGGCCGCCTCCACGCTCATCCTGCTCATCATCGGCATCGCAGTCATCGCGATCCCCATCTGAGCCGCTCCGAACAACGAAAGGCCGGATGCCGAGGCTGATCGTCGACCGGTGCGTTCAGAGGCGTACCTGCGTGATCAGAATTCCAGCGGCAGATTGTCGATGAGATGAGTCCCACCGACCGTCGCGGAGACGAGCAGCAGAGCCGGTCCCGTGAAGTCCGGTGGGCACGGCCGAAGGGTCGCGGCCTCGACGAGGCTGCAGTAGACGATCTCGAGATCCCCACGTTCAGCGGCCGGCTCCAACTCGGCGAGCGCGGCCGCCTCGACGGCAGCGGGCAAGCCCGCAGAAACATCACTGGTGCCGGCCCCAGAGTCAGAACTACCACCGATGCCGGACTCCGCCGTCCCACGGCCTCGCTCGGCCACCTCGGAGGCGGCGGTGAGAGCCCGCGGAATCGCCAGGGCACGGGCACGGTCGTCCGGCGCCAGGTAGGAGTTGCGGCTCGACATGGCCAGACCGTCGGCGTCCCGGACGACGGGCAGGCCGATGAGTTCGATATCGAAGTTGAGGTCGGCGATCATGCGTTTGACCAGGACGAACTGCTGGATGTCCTTGAGCCCGAAGACCGTGACGTCGGGGGCGATGAGGGTGAAGAGCTTCGCCACGACGGTGAGTACGCCGTCGAAGTGCCCGGGCCTGGCCGCGCCTTCGAACACCGCCCCCATGCGCCCGGCGACGACCCGCACCTCGGGTGCGGACGGGTACATCTCCGCGAGCGCCGGAGCGAAGACGAAGTCGACTCCGGCCTCCTCGCACTTCTTCAGGTCCTCTTCGATCGGCCGCGGGTACTGGACGAAGTCCTCGTCGGCGCCGAACTGGAGCGGATTGACGAAGATCGAGGCCACGACGAGATCCGATTCGGTGCGGGCACGAGTCATGAGCGCCTGATGACCGGAGTGCAGGGCACCCATCGTGGGGACGAGTCCGAGGCGTCCGGACTGTTCGGCCCGCCACCGACGCAGCGCCTGAATGCCGCCGACCTTCATCAGTCGAAGCTCCTCTCGGGCTCGGGGAAGACCCCGGACTTCACTTCGTCGACATAGGTGCCGACCGCCTCGGTGAGCACGGAATGCAGGTCGGCGTAGCGCTTGACGAAGCGCGGGGCCGTCCCCGTGCGCAGGCCCGCCATGTCCTGCCATACGAGGACCTGGGCGTCGCAGTCCGCACCGGCGCCGATCCCGACGGTGGGGATCGTCAGTTCGGATGTGACCTGGCCGGCCAGCCCGGAGGGCACCATCTCCATGACCACGGAGAAGGCTCCGGCTTCGGCCACGGCGCGGGCATCTTCGAGCAGCGCGCCGCCTGCGTCGCCGCGGCCCTGGACCTTGTAGCCGCCGAGGTTGTGCTCGGCCTGCGGGGTGAAGCCGATGTGCGCCATGACCGGGATCCCCGCCGTCGTGATCGCCTTGATTCGGGAGGCCATCCGCGCCCCGCCTTCGAGTTTGACCGCGTGGACTCCGGCTTCCTTCATGAAGCGCACGGCCGTGGCGACGGCCTGTTCATCGGAGATCTCGTAGCTGCCGAAGGGCAGGTCGGCGACGATGAGTGCCCGACTCGTCGCCGAGGCGACGGCCCGGGCAAGCGGGATGAGTTCGTCGACCGTGACCGGCAGGGTCGTCGCATGGCCGTAGACATTGTTCGCCGCCGAATCGCCGATGAGCAGGGCCTCGACACCGGCCTGCTCGAACAGGGCCGCCGTGTACTGGTCGTAGCTGGTCAGCATCGCCCAGCGGCGGCCTTCGGCCTTGGCCTTGATGAGGTCGAGGGTCCGAATTCGCCGAGGCGGCACCGCCGGTGCGGACACCGGACCGCCGTACGGGGCCGGCTGCTCCGCCGAGGCGGCCCCCGCCGGGGCACTGCCGCCGGCGGTCCCGCCGCCGGCTGTCACGTTGCCGGCAATCCCGTTGCCGGAAGGCGCACTGCCGGCCCGGTCGGTGTCGGGCGTGGAGGTGAACTGGTTCGAATGTGCCGCTTCGGGCATGGGAATCCTTCGGATATGCGATGTCGTCGGCGCGGGCGGGGCGAGGCCGACGCTTCGGTCAGAAGCCTCGGTGACTCTCACGGGGGCGCCCACCGCAGTGCGCATCGACTCGGATTGCGAGCCAGACCACAGCCTATTGCATCCCGGGGCACAGAGCCATCGACTTCCGAACCGCAGAGCCATCGACTTCCGAGTTGTACATTGCCCGCCCTCAGGATTAAGCTCAAATCTGCGCAAAGAACTAAACGCACAAGTGCGCAAAACAATTCGGGCGGTTTCGCCTCGTGCGAGTCACGGGTTCCGCCCACCGAGCGAAGGACGATGATGACCACGACAGCTTCGATCGAACTCACCCTCAAGGACATCTCTGCCTCGGGCGCGAACGACGATATGTGCTCGACGGAGCTGCTCGATGCGCCGTGGGACGTCGACGAACGCCCCGGTTACGGTCCCGGTTCCTCGATGGCCGACCCGATCCCGGTCGCCGCTCCACGTCAGGGCGACATTCCCGACGAATACAAGCAGGCATCGCAGGAGGAGCTCGACGCCCGCATCCGCGCCGCCAAGGCCACCCTCGGCGATCGCGTCGTCATGCTCGGCCACCACTACCAAAGGGTCGAGGTCGTCGAACACGCCGACTACATCGGCGACTCATTCATGCTCGCCCAGGCCGCCCAGAATCATCCGGAGGCCGAGGCCATCGTCTTCTGCGGCGTCCACTTCATGGCCGAAACCGCCGACCTGCTGTCGAAACCGGAGCAGACGGTCATCCTGCCCAACCTCGCCGCCGGTTGCTCGATGGCCGATATGGCAAGCATCGATCAGGTCGAGGACTGCTGGGAGCAGCTGACCGAACTCTTCGGCACCGAACCCGATGCCGACGGTCGCGTCCCGGTCATCCCCGTCACTTACATGAATTCCTCGGCCGCGATCAAGGGATTCTGCGGCCGCAACGGCGGCATCGTGTGCACCTCCTCGAATGCCGAAGTGGTCCTGGAATGGGCCTTCGAACGCGGGCAGCGTGTCCTGTTCTTCCCCGATCAGCACCTCGGCCGCAACACCGCTGTGAACATGGGCATCGGGCTCGATGAGATGCCGCTGTGGAACCCGGCCCGGCCGCTGGGCAACAACGACGAACAGACCCTGAGTGAGGCCCGGGTCATCCTGTGGCAGGGCTTCTGCTCCGTGCACAAACGCTTCACTCCCGCGCAGATCGACAAGGCCCGCGCTGAGCACCCGGACGTGCGCGTCATCGTCCACCCCGAATGCCCGCGTGAGACCGTCGAGGCCGCCGATGAGGCCGGATCGACCGCATACATCACGAAGGCCATCGCCGAGGCGACCGAACCGGCGACATTCGCCATCGGAACAGAGATCAACCTCGTCCAGCGGCTGGCCGCCGAACACCCTCAGCATGAGATCTTCTGCCTCGACCCCGTCATCTGCCCGTGCTCGACGATGTACCGCATCCACCCCGGCTACATCGCCTGGGTCCTCGAATCCCTCATCGACGGTCAGGTCCTCAACCAGATCTCCGTCGACGCCGAGGTGGCCGATCCCGCCCGCGTATCCCTGGAGCGGATGCTCGCCGCGAAGCCGCGGATCTGATGAGCCGCGTCATCGTCGCGGGTTCCGGAATCGCCGGGCTGACCGCGGCACTGCGCCTGTCCGGCCGCCACACGGTCACGCTCGTGACGAAAGATCGCCTCGGCGCGTCGAACACCGAGTGGGCGCAGGGCGGCATCGCCGGTGTCATCGGCCCCGATGACACGGTCGATTCCCATATCGCCGATACGCTCACGGCCGGTGCCGGACACTGTGACCCGGAAGCCGTGCGCTGCCTGTGCGAAGCCGGTGGGGACGCGATCGTCTCCCTCTCCGAGGCGGGGGTGGACTTCGACACCGACCCGACCGGCGCCTGGGCGAGGGGAATGGAGGGGGCGCATTCATACCCGCGCATCTTCCATTCCGGAGGCGATGCGACCGGACAGGCGATCAGCACCGCACTGGCGCAGAAGCTGCGCACCGAGGTCGCCGCAGGACGAGTCACCCTGCTCGAGGACACGATGCTCGTCGACATCCTCACCAGCGACGACAATCGCTGGCCGGCTCGAGCCACCGAACTCGCCACAGCCACTGGGATCACCGTGCTCCGCGATGGCCGCGTCGCGACTCTGGCCGCCGATGCGATCGTGCTGGCCACCGGCGGTGCCGGGCAGCTCTTCGCACACACGACGAACCCGGCTGCTGCCACCGGAGACGGTTTGGCCGCTGCCATTCGTGCCGGTGCTAAGGTCGCCGATCTCGAGTTCTTCCAGTTCCATCCCACTGCCCTTCCCGGACCCGGTTTCCTCATCTCCGAGGCCGTCCGCGGTGCCGGCGCTCTCCTCCTCGACGAGCAGAGCCACCGGTTCATGGCTGACATCGATGATCGTGCCGAGCTCGCCTCCCGTGATGTCGTCGCTCTCGCCCTGCACCGTCGCCAGGCGGCTCAGGACGGGCGTCCGTGCTTCCTCGATGCGCGGGCCATCCCGAACGTGCAGGCGAAGTTCCCGAGCATCACCGTCGGTCTCGCCGCTCATGGACTCGATCTGTCCCGGGACCTCATCCCCGTCACTCCCGCCGCCCACTACTTCATGGGCGGGGTGGCCACGGATCGCGACGGTCGCACGAGCATCGA
>NZ_JBQDYQ010000015.1:0-54478 GCF_052105255.1 Brevibacterium sp. | reverse complement strand
CCCACTACTTCATGGGCGGGGTGGCCACGGATCGCGACGGTCGCACGAGCATCGACGGACTCTTCGCCGTCGGCGAGGTCGCGTGCACCGGAGTCCACGGAGCCAACCGGCTGGCCTCGAACTCTCTGCTCGAGGGCGCAGTCTTCGCCGCCCGCGCCGCCGCGGCGATCGACGCACTGCCGGTCAACAGAGACCATAACCTCCCACTCCCCCAGTTCCGTTCATCCCACCACACGGCACTGACACGAACCGAGCTGCAGGACCTGACCTGGGCTCATCTGGGTGTGGAACGCACGGCCGCGGGTCTGCGGACCCTGCTCGACCGCCTCGGTGACGGTGCCCGCAATACCGGCACCTCCGCCAACCGTACCCACAGCGCCGATGATCACTCCACCGTCCCGGCTGCGGCCCGCGCCGACGCACTCGAGACTGCGAATCTCGCCCTCATCGCCGAACAGATGGCTCGGCATGCCCTGGCCCGGGAGCACAGCCTCGGCGCGCATACCCGCACGGATACGACCTTCACGCCGTCGACGACCGCGCCGTCCACCGCCACTTCGCCCACCGCTCTGCTTCAGGAGGCCACCGCATGCTGACCGCTTCAACCATCGATTCCGCACTGCGCACAGCCCTCGAGGAAGACGCTCCCTGGGGCGATATCACCGGCGAAGTCTTCATCCCCGCCGCAGCCTCGGCGACGGCCGATCTGCGCGCTCGTGAAGACGGGGTGCTCGCCGGAATCGAGGTCTTCGCCCGCGCCTTCACCCTCGTCGACCCGAGCGTCACGGTCGACCTCGCCGCTGCCGATGGAGACTCGTTCACGGCAGGTCAGGTGCTTGCCACGGTCGCGGGCCCTGCACGAGCGGTGCTGCAGGCCGAGCGGATCGCGTTGAACTTCTGCCAACGGATGAGCGGAATCGCCACCCAGACTTACGCCTTTGTCGATGCCGCTGGCGGGCGCGCGCGCATCGTCGACACCCGCAAGACCACTCCGGGCCTGCGGGCGTTCGAGAAGCACGCCGTGGTCTGCGGCGGCGGGCACAATCACCGTTTCGGACTCTCCGACGCAGTCATGGCCAAGGACAATCACCTCGCCGTTCTCACCGGTGCCGGGCTGTCCGTCGCCGAGGCGATCCGCACCGCCCGTGCCCGTCTGCCGCATACGACGACGATCGAGGTCGAGGTCGACCGGCTCGACCAGGTGCCCGCGGTGCTCGACGGCGGCGCCGATATCATCATGCTCGACAACTTCACCTCGGCTCAGCTGCGCGAAGGCGTCGAACTCGTGGGCGGCCGCGCCGTCGTCGAGGCCAGCGGCAATGTCACCCTGGAGACGATCCCGGAGATCGCCGCCACCGGCGTCGACGTCATCTCCTCGGGCGCGCTGACCCACAGTGTCCGTGCGATCGATCTCGGTCTCGACCTGACCTTCGAGGCCTGAGATGACCGGGCGCCTCTACCTCGACACCGCGGCCGCGGCCCCCGTGCGCCGGGAGGCCCTCGAGGCCGCGTGGCCGTATCTGGCCGGCGCGTTCGGCAATCCGTCAAGCCATCACGAGTTCGGTCGCGGACCCGCCGACGCCCTCACCGACGCCCGGGCTCGGGTGGCGAAAGTGCTCGGCATGCGCACCACGGACATCACGTTCACCAGCGGCGGCACCGAGGCGGACAACCTCGCAATCATCGGCATGGCCCTCGGCGCTCGGACTCAAGGTCGGGCTCAGACACAGGGTCGGGCTGGGACCGCGGTGCCGCCTCGGCGACATATCGTCACTTCCCCCATCGAACACGAAGCCGTACTCGCCTCGGTGGAGTTCCTGGCCCGCGTCCACGGATTCACCGTCACCGAGGTGGCCCCGACCTCCGATGGGACAGTGACCCCCGAAGCCCTCACAGCGGCGATCCGCCCGGACACCGTGCTCGTGAGCGTGGGATACGCGAACAATGAGATCGGCACCGTTGCGGACATTCCGACCCTGGCCGGCATCGCCCATGACGCCGGCGCACTCTTCCACACGGATGCGGTGCAGGCGGCCGGCTGGCTGCCGCTGACCGGGTTGGGCGTCGATGCGCTCAGCCTGGCCGGGCACAAGGTCGGAGCGCCGAAGGGCATCGGTGTGGCCGCGATCCGCGCCCGCGTACCCGTCGAACCGCTCATCCACGGTGGCGGTCAGGAGTCGGGCCGACGCTCGGGGACGGAGAACGTGGCCTTGGCCGTCGCATTCGCCACGGCCCTCGAACTCGCCGAGGCGGAGCGGCATGAGGCCGCCGATCGCGTCCGTGCCATCCGGGATGAGTTCATCGCCGCTGTTCTCGACAGTGTGCCCGGGGCGTTCCTCACAGGCGCTGCGGGCATGGCCGGCCCCGATGGCCGGCCGGCTCGAACTCCGAACCATGCGTCGTTCTGCTTCTCGCACACCTCCGGTGAGGCAGTGCTGCTCGAGCTCGAACGCCGCGGGGTGACGGCGTCGAGTGGTTCGGCCTGTGCAGTAGGCTCCGACGAGCCCTCGCATGTGCTCACTGCCTTAGGAGTCGCCGCCGAGGTCGCGCAGACGAGTGTGCGCTTCACCTTCCCGTCCTCGATCACCGGCGAGCAGGGACGCGCTGCCGCGCAGTCCGTCATCGCCGCCGCCGAGAGCCTGGCCACGAGCTTCGCCTGAGCCTTTTCGGGGCCGCTGAAGCGAGCTTCGTCTCACACCCGAGTTGATTTTGATCACCTTCGCGCTCACCAAGTGGGACAGGCCTATCTTTCTCTGTACTTTGGGGCGAGACTGAAAGAAAAGCATTCGTCTCAGGGCGTGAGGGGGCCGCCATGGATCTTCTGAGTCTGTTCATGATCGCAGTGATGTTCGCGACGATCGTCTTCGTCATCGGACGATACGCCTGCCCGAAGCACGACCGAGTGCCCCTCATCGAGGTCGATCACGTGCTTCTGTGGACGACTCTGCGCCGCGGCTGGCATGCGCTCGGATCGTTCGGTCCACTCACTTATTACCCGGATGACACTGATGGAGCCTCCCGCGCCTGAGGCTGCGGCGTCTCAGTCGGGTGTGAACCTCCGTCGTCTCAGTCTGCATGACCCTCAGTAACCTCAGTCGGGTGCGAACCTGCCTGTCGATCGCCGCGGGCAAGTAGCACGCTGCTGTTGTCAAGGTGACAACATGCCTTCCTCTCCAGAGCCGCATCGGAACCCATCGAGCGAGACCGCCGCGCTCATCTTCGCGGTCGCCTCGATACTCGTCTTCATCGGGGTCTGCGTCTGGTTCTGGGTGCAGGCGCCCGGCAATATTGCCACGCATTTCGACTCCGGTGGCCAACCTGATGACTGGACGTCGAAAACGGGCCTCCTGTGGATCTTCCTGCCGATAGGCGTCGGCCTGCCCGCTCTGATGTCGATCAGGCCGCTGTTCGAGAAACTTCCGGTCTCGCTCATCAATGCCCCGCACAAGGAGTATTGGCTCGAGCGCGGCGAGAAGACCTACCTCGTCGACTGCCTCATGGAGCTGCTGCGCATCACCGCGGGGCTCACCGCCCTGCTCGTCGCAGCCATCCTCGTCATCATCGCCGAGGGGGCGCGTTCGGCAACGATGCCGGAATGGCTGACGTTCGTGCCGACGGCCGTCTTCCTCGCCGCCACGGGGCTCGCCGTCTGGCGTTTCTACCGCAGGCTCACCCCACCGAGGTGACCGACTCAAGGTCAGGGCCACCTCGGTGAGGGGGATCCGATGCTCCCTGGAATCAGACGGTGAAGTCCTCGGGGAGGAACACGGAGACGTCCCAGTTCTGCATGGCGTGTGCCGAGGCCCAGAAGTGGAGTTCGAAGACGCAGGCCTGTTCGAAGGCGGCGCGCATGCGGGCGGCTTCCTCGCTCGGGGCCTTCGCGAGTTCCTGTTCGAGGATCTGCACGGCGTGGCGGGTCGATTCGTCGAAGTCGGGAGAGTCGTAGGTCTGCACCCAGGTGCGGTAGGGGTGGTCGTCGGCCATCTGCCCGGCCCGGTCGACAAGCACCTTGCCCATATGGGCGTACACCCAGAAGCAGGGCAGCACTGAGGCCACGCCTTCGCCGTAGGATCGGCAGGCGGCGTTGGCGACGAGGAAGGACACGTAACCCAGCGTCGTCGGGGAGGCCTTGAAACGGGAGCCTTCCGCTGTGAGCTCCTCCAGCGCCGAGGTGAGTCGGGCGTCGGCGAGCAGTTCTGCGTGCATCTCCTCTTCGACGGTGATCGCCTCGGCGGCGGATCCGGCCCAGAATCGGGATTCGTCACGGTCGGCGGTCTTCGCGGCCAGGAACGACATGGCCTTGGCATATCCGTTCAGGTAGAGGCTGTCCTGCGAGATGTAATTGACGAAGGCCTTCGGATCGAGTCTGCCGTCGGCGAGCTGGGCGAGGAACGGCAGCTCTTCGATCTGCTTGACGATGGGGCGAACGCGGTCCCACAGCTGGGTGGTCAGTGGGCCGGCGGTAAAGGTGACGGTCATGGGAACTCCTCTGTGCTCGTGTGATGTGGTGGTTCGTGTGCCGGGATGGTCAGTGTGCCGGGGTGGTGCGTGTGCCGGGGTGTTTCGATTGAAAGGGCGGTGCGTGTGTCGGGGCCGGTCAGGCGGGTCGACCGCGGACGATGTCGACCTGGTGGTCGACGGGTCCGTGAGCGCCCTCCGGATCCAGGCTCAGCTGCCAGTCCGCAGCCGAGTTCAGGGCGCGAGCGAGAAAATCGAGGGCATTGCCGACAGCCTCGCCGAGGATGTCCGACCCGATCGCCGCGCGTGACCGATCTTTCCCGGTCGGGGCCGCCGGATCGGCAGGTCCCCCGGCGACAGCTGCGCGTTCACGGCCGAGGACGGCCACCTCGGCGGTGATCGCGGCCGACAGAGTGCACCCGGTTCCGTGCGTGTTCATCGTCGTCACGCGAGGATGGGTGAACTCACGGACCTGGCCATCGGCGGTGGCGAGGATGTCGATGACTTCGTCATCGCTGCCGTGTCCGCCCTTGAGCAGGACCGCTCCGGGACCGCGTTCGAGCAGGCGACGAGCCTGGTCACGCATGGCCTCAGTCGTCTGCGCTTCGGGTTCGTCATCGCTGATGAGCAGGGCCGCCTCGGGGAGGTTGGGGGTGATGAGGTCGGCGACGGGCAGCAGTTGGGTGCGCACGGCGTCGACGGCATCGGCCTCGAGGAGGCGATGGCCGGAGGTCGCGATCATCACCGGATCGACGGTATAGAAGCCGAGCCGGCTTTCTGCCGCGCGGGCGACGACGAGTTCGACGAGGTCACGGCTGCCGAGCATCCCCGATTTCGTCGCATCGACGGGCAGGTCACCGAGCACGGAGTCGAACTGATCGGCGACGAAATCGACGTCGACCGGATAGACGCGCGACACCCCGTGCGTGTTCTGCGCGACGAGGGCGGTGATGACGGTCGTGCCCATGGTCTTCCGCGCGGTGAAGGTCTTGAGGTCGGCTTGGATTCCGGCGCCGCCGGACGGGTCGGTGCCGGCGATGGACAAGGTGATCGGCGGGCGGGTCGTCATTGGTCGCTCCCGGTGAAAGCGGCCAGCAGCTCTTCGGCCGCCGACTTCGGATCGTCGGCCAGGCAGATCGCCGAGACCACGCAGATTCCGATCAGACCACGTCCGTGCAGGTCGGGGGCACGGTCGGCGGTGATGCCGCCGATCGCGACGGCGGGGAGGCCGGCTTCTGCCGCCAGTTCGCCGAGGCGGTCCGGTCCGATGCCGTCGGGGGCGTCGGCTTTCGTGGAGGTGTCATAGACCGGTCCGATGCCGACGAGGTCGACGACTCCGGAGTCGCGGGCGGCGGCGAATTCGTCGCTGTTCGCGGCCGAGAGACCGATGAGCGGTTCCGCACCCAGGACCGCGCGCACCTCGGCGACGGTGGTGTCAGTTTGGCCGACGTGGATGTGCACGTTCTCGCCTTCGTCGATGAGGCGGAGGGCCACCTCGACGCGGTCGTTGAGGACGACGGGGACCGTGCGGTCGGTGCCGCGGGTGGCGGCGTCGACGGCGGCGATGACCTGGCGGGTGAGCGAATAGAAGCTTGCGTCGTCGATGTCTTTGTCGCGGACCTGGACGATGCCCACTCCCCCGGCGACGGCGGCCTGCACGGTCTCGGCGACGCTGCGACCGGCGGCTTCGCATTGCGCGGAGTCGGTGACGAGGTAGAGGCGCGTGTCGATTCCGGCGAAGCGGTCGGTCGCGGCAGCGCCGTCGGTCGCGGCAGCGCCGTCGGTCACGGCAGCGCCGTTCGGGTTGTCAGCGATGTGGCGGGATCCGGCGGTCATGCCTGGGCGCCTTCGCCGGCCGTGAGCGTGTCGAGGCCGATTCTCGCCTGCGCGAGTCGGTCACCGTCGACGGTGTGGAGAGCGTCGAGGAAGCTCACCGAGTAGCTGCCCGGACCCTTCGCACCATCGGCGGCGAGTTCCCCGGCGACCGCGAAGTGGGCGTGGGCGGCGACGACAGCTTCGAACTTCGCCGAGGCGGCCCCACCGTTCGCGGACTGCTCGGGGGCGCTGATTGCTGAGACGTCGGCGTCGGGGTCGGCCAGTCCGGCACGGGCGGCGGCCAAGTAGGCGACGGTGACGGCGCCGAGTGAGCAGCCGGTGCCGATGACCAGCGGCATGAATTCGTGGCCGCCGGTGATGCGGGCGACGTGATCGGTGCCGTCGATATGGGCGACGACGGCATCGGTGGGTCCGGATACGGCGACGGTCGCCCCGGTTTCTCTGGCCAGCTTCGCAGCGGCGGGAAGGACGGCGTCGACTTCATCGGTGGAGTCGACTCCGCGTCCACCGAGTCCCACGCCGGCGAGTGCGGCGATCTCGGAGGCGTTGCCGCGGATGGCGGTCGGGTGATCGGCGGCGGCGCGGCGGATGCGGGAGGTGCGGAAGTCGACGGCGCCGACGCTCACGGGGTCGAGGACCCAGGGCTTGCCGGCGGCGGTGGCGACGTCGATGGCAGCATCGGCGGCGAGCAGCTGATGGTTCGAGGCGGTGCCGAAGTTGACGAGGACTCCGCTGGCGATCCCGGCGAACTGTCCGGCATCGGCTTCATGGTCGAGCATCGCCGGGGAGGCGCCGACGGCCAGGAGCACGTTCGCGCTGAACTGCTGCACGACGGTGTTCGTGATGCATTGGATGAGTGGGTTGATTGCGCGCAGTCGCGCATTCGCAGAACGCAGGTCGAAGTCAACCATGACGATCCCTTCGCTAGTATGGCCCAGATCAGGTTCGATGGGTGTTCTCTCAGCCTCGGTGTCCTCCGTGCGCAGCTCTTCGGTGCGAACGGATCCTCATGAGGCACCCCATGTCATTGGCATCGACTGTATCAGCCTGACTGATGCGGAGCGACTCCATGCGCTGCTTGGTTGCTCAGCACCGACCGCTCGACTTAACGTCGCTGCATCAAGCTGTGCATTGCGCGCTCGAAGCTAAGGCGAGCGGTCGGCAGAGGGTGCTCTTGCGGAACCGAGCGGTCGACGACAACTTGAGCGCTCAGCGCTGAGCGGACGCCCCTGTGCCGCCGACCCGGCACTACCCGCGCCCGACGTACCTCTGGCCGCGGCGGCTGAGCGCATCGATGACGACGGCGGTGAGCAAGACGAGCGCGGTGATGATCTGCTGTGCATCGGAGTTGAAGCCGATGAGGTAGAGACCGTTGTTGATCGCGCCGACGACCAGTGCGCCGAGCACTGCCGCCCAGGCGGTTCCGCGACCACCGAACAGCGAGGTGCCGCCGATGACGGCCGCAGCGATCGCGTTGAGCAGGTCCTGCGTGCTCACCAGCGTCGATCCCGCGTTCGTCGTCACTCCGGTCTTGATGAATCCGAACAGAGCGGCCAGCACTCCGGCAGCCATGAACACGCTGATGCGCACCCAGGTCACGCGGATGCCGGCACGCCGGGCGGCTTCGACCTTGCCGCCGACGGCGTAGATCGAACGACCATAACGGGTCTTGCGCAGCACGAGGTCGATGATGATCGCGATGACGATCATGAGGAAGAACGGCATCGCCAGACCGAAGTCCTGATTGACGAGGATGAGGAAGCCGAACACGATCGCGGCCAACAGGACGATCCTCACGATCACCGAAGTCCAGCTCGGAGCACTGAGACCCTCCCTGTGGCGGCGCAACTTCGAATAGATGATGCCGACGCCGAATCCGATGATCGCGATCGCACCGAAGACATAGGCCCAGATCGCCGGGAAATAGAAGCTCGCGAAGTCGAAGGCGAAGGTGTCCGACATCGACAGGTTCTTCTGCGTACCCAGGGTTGTCAGCGTCAGGCCGGTGAACGCGAGCAAGCCGGCCAGGGTCACCACGAACGCCGGGATGCCGACGACGGCGAAGAACCAGCCCTGGATCGCACCGACGACCAGGCCGAGCAGCAGCATGATGACCAGCGCCAGGGCCGGCGGCACACCTTGCCTCACCACCAGAACACCGAGCAGCGAGGCGGCCAATCCGCCCAACTGCGCCAGGGAGAGGTCGATCTCGCCGAGGAGCAGGATGAGGTTGATGCCCAGGGCAAGTATCGCGAGGAATGCGACCTGGGTGGAGAGGTTGACGAGGTTGGCCGGAGAGATGAAGTTCGAGTCGGCCGTCTGGAAGACGATGACGATGACGATGAGGGCGAAGATGACCGGGAACGATCCGAGCTGGCCCTCTTTGACCCGTCGCAGGAACGTTCCGACGACGCCTTCGTGAGTGATCCGTTCGTCGGTGATGAAGGAATTGCGGGTCATCGACGCTCACCCCTCCGTGCCGCACGCTTGGTCACGACGTTGTCGCTGGCCCCGGTGATCGCGGCCACGAGCACGTCCGTGCGTTCGTCGCCAGGGAAGTCACCGGCGTCCTTGCCCAAGCGCAGCACGTGCACCCGCTCGCACACAGCCTGCACGTCAGCCATATTGTGGCTGACGAGCAGCACCCCGAGGTCACGTTCCTTCAGCCGTTCGATGAGGTTGAGCACCTCGGCCGTCTGGGCGACACCGAGCGCCGCCGTCGGCTCGTCGAGCATGACCAGGGAGGGTTCGCCCAGCAGCGAGCGAGCGATCGCGACGGTCTGACGCTGACCGCCGGACAGGGCCGCGATCGGCACTCGCACGCTCGGGATCTTCGCTGACAGACTGCGCAGCAGCTCCCAGGATTTGGCCTCCATGGACACCTCGTCGAGCACTCCGCCGCGGGTCTTCTCATGTCCGAGGAAGAGGTTGGCGACGACGTCGAGGTTCTCGCACAGGGCCAAGTCTTGGAACACGGTGGCCACTCCGGCCCTCTGCGCGTCCTTCGGGGAGGAGAACCTCTGCGCCGTTCCGTTCATGATGAGCTCGCCCTCATCGGCGGCATGGACTCCGGCGATGACCTTGATCAGCGTCGATTTGCCGGCGCCGTTGTCGCCGACAAGGCCGACGACCTCGCCGCGGCCGACGCTGAGATTGATGTCGGTCAGTGCCTGAACGGCACCGAATCGCTTGTTGATTCCGCGCAGTTCGAGCACCGGCTCGCTGTCGCTGCCCGGCGTCCGCGTCGCCGCAGATGCCTGGTCAGGGGTGTCTGGTGTCATCTGTTCCTACTTGTCGCAGTCGTTGACCCCGGCAGCCGGCGACCGGTGATGGTCGCCGGCTCGAGGTCGGTCGCATCAGATCGTGAGCGCGCACGTGCTCACTTCACGCCGGCATCGGCACAGAGCTTCTCCACCTTGCTCGTGCAGATATCAGAGGCCTTGATCTGGTCGCCGACGATGTCCTTGATGTTGTCCTTGGTCACGACCTTGGCCTCGACGAAGTCCGTCGGGGTGTCTTTGTAGGTCGTGCTCGCTTCGACGTCCTCGCCCGCAGCCAGAGCCACAGCGGCCTTGGCGGCGAACTCCGCCTGCGGTGGGATCGACTTGTAGATCGTGGCGAACTGATCACCCTTGAGGATGTTCTGCAGACCGTCGACCTCAGCGTCCTGGCCGGTCACCACGGTTTCGACCTTGGCCTTCTTCGTCGCGGCGATGACGCCGCCGGCGGTGCCGTCGTTGGCCGCGTAGATGGCGATCGGCTTCTCACCGTCGCCCTGCAGCTGACCTTCGACCCACTGGCGGGCGTCGTCGGGGTTCCAGTCGAGGGTGTCATGGCTGGCGGCGATATCGACGCCGGCACCTTTGAGAGTCTCTTCGGCACCGGCCTTGAAGTCCGCGGCGTTCGGGTCTTTCGGGTCACCGTTGACCATCCACACCGGGCCCGATTTCGGGTCGACTCCGGCCTCCTTGAGCCCGTCGAGCACGGCCTGGCCTTGGAGGTTGCCGATCTTCTTGTTATCGAACGAGGTGTAGTAGTCCGCGCCCTCGAAGAAACGGTCGTAGGAGATGACCGGGATCTTCTTCGCTTCTGCCTTCGACAGCGCCGATGCCACCGCTGAGGCATCGACTGGGTCGAGCACGATGGCATCGACACCTTCGGTCACTGCGGCTTCGAACTGCTGTTGCTGCTGGGTCGCATCCTGATTGGCGTTGCGGTATTCGACCTTCGCATCCGGATTGGCCTCTTTGAGGTACTTCTCGAAGTTCGGCTTGTCGAGCGACTCGTACCGGGTGGTCTTCGACTCGGGCAGGAGCAGCGCGATGGTGACGTCGCCGTCCCCGCCGGATCCACTGTCGGCTTCGTCGTTGCCCTGGCCCTTCTGATTGCCGCAGCCGCTGAGCGCCAGAGCGCCGATCGCGACCGAGGCACCGAGGAGTGCCAGCTTCTTGTGGGACTTAAGGTTGTGCCTCATTGTGAACCTTTCAATCATTCTGACAACGTTGTCAGGCTGTTGAATATGATTCGCTGAAGACCGCCTGCTGTCAACTGTTTTCGCAAAAGTTCTCAGCGAGTGTCGGGCGGCTCTTCACCGCTGCCACGAGCGATGACGCACAGCGCGTTGTCGAAATCGGGCACGCTGTCGTCGACACGACCATGCCCCATCGTCTCCGCCGCGATCGGGCCGTTTCCCTCACCGAGGCGGCCCCCGCCCGCCCCGGCACCGCTGGGTTCCGCACCGGCCCGGAGCCTGCGGACCGCCTCGGCGGCAAGGGACTCGACGTTGCGATCGACGACGGTGACGTCGAGGAGTTCGGCCGTGGGGAAATCGTCGATGCCCACCAGGGCCGGCCATTCGCCGAGGCGGCGGCAGGCATCGATGGCGCCCTGCGTGAGCGTGGCCGAGAGGGTGATGAGGGCACCGGGGGCGCTGCGGGAGCCGAGCCAGGCAGCAACGACGTTCTTTGCGCTGGCTTCGTCGTGGGCGTCTTCGCGCATATACGCGCGCCAGCCGACACCGCGACGGCCGGCGACGGCATCCTGGATTCCCTGCAGGCGGCGGGTGGTGATGAGGCTGGGCGATTGATCTCCGATGACGCCGAGTGCCATGTGTCCGTGAGCGAGCAGCTGCTCGGCCGCGAGGCGTCCCGCTTCACGGTCATCACCTGCGACGATGCCGATGCCGGGACTGTCGACCGCCGGGTCGAGGGAGACGATTCTGGTGCCCGGCGCCGAGGCGGCTCGTGCGTAGGTCTCGGCCGCCTCGGGGTGGGCGCGGATGACGATGATCCCGGTCAGATCGTTGGCGAGGCATTCGTCGAGGAAGGCTTCCTCCCGGTCGGGATCGTCACCGACTACGGTCACCACAGGGCGCAGGTCGACGGCTGCGAGTTCGGTTTCCACGGCGGCGAAGGCACGGGCCTGGAAGGCGTCCCCGGCATCGGAGAGGACGACGCCGATATACGGCGAGCGGCCTCCGGCACGCAAACGCCGGGCTGTGGAATTGAGTCGGAATCCGAGTTCTTCTGCGGCGGCTTCGACTTTCTCCGCGGTCGAGGCGGCAACGTGCTTTTCGCCGTTGAGGACGCGGGAGGCCGTCTTGATGCTCACACCGGCGCGGGCAGCGACCGTGGCCAGGGTCGGCCGATCGTTCTGCTTCGCCATGTGCGCACCTTTGAGTCTGAGGACCGATTCGTGACTCTGCGCAGCGACGCGCAGGCAACCGTTGGAATGATACTAACCGCTGAGGTGAAGGATGAACGCACTCGCCGAGGTGGGGCTCCGTTGCGAAGCCCCAC
Organism: Brevibacterium sp.; assembly: GCF_052105255.1. Classification (NCBI taxonomy): domain Bacteria; kingdom Bacillati; phylum Actinomycetota; class Actinomycetes; order Micrococcales; family Brevibacteriaceae; genus Brevibacterium; species Brevibacterium sp. Next base: position 42,386 of record NZ_JBQDYQ010000015.1, on the reverse strand, counting down.
CTCGGCGATTGCGGTGTTCGGACTTCGGCGCCTCACCCACCGCTCGAGTCAGCGCCGACCGCGCACATCGGCTCGGTCGCATCGCATCGACCGCTCAAGTCCGCACCGACCGCGCGCCGCATAGCTCGCTGCAGTGTCGCTGAGGTGAGCGGTCGGCAGATAGCGGCCGCGTCAACGGTCCCCCGGATCAGTCCGGCAGGCTCGTCACTGCCCGGTTGAAGTCCATGGCGGTCTTGATCCAGAATGCCAGCTGCTCGTCATCACGAACAGACTCTGCGCTCACGTTGATCCATCCCGGCCCCATGTTTCGCCCGGTTCCCATCTCGGCTTGGGCAGCTTCTGGTCGCTTGAGGAGCTCATCGTGCCGAGCGGCATCGACTCGCACCAGCAGATCGCCCGTCTTACCTGCACTGACGATCATCTTCTCGTTGACCATGACTGCGCGGCCGCCGAACATCGAGACCTCTCGAACCACGGGCCCTTCGGCAACGAGCGCACGGATCCGTTCGACGAGTGAAGTCTGCTCGGGTGTCATCGCATGCTCTTCTCTGGTCAGCGGTGCAGTCAAGGTCGCTTTCACTGTGAATGGTACTCGCCGAGGCGGGACTCGTTTCCGGAGTCCCACCTCGGCGAATGATTTGTTCTGTCCGTCGGTTCACCGGCCGCTCAGCTCAGTGGCGAGCGCGCACTCTAGCCCAGTCCTCCTTCACTGAGCGCTCGAGTTACCGTCGCTGTATCAAGTTATGCGGCGGGCGGTCGACGCTGAGGTGAGCGGTCGGCGTGGCCCCCCCTATGGCTCAGCGAGCCACGGGGTTGGGCATGGTGCCCGCGTAGAGCAGTGATTCTGCTTGGTTGCCGATGTCGACCATCTGCTTCGTGTTCTTCAGCTGCAGCCGGTTGAGGCACGAATGGGCGAAGCGTTCGGCACGCAGGTCGACGTCTCCGCTGACACCGCGGGCCGCATCCGGGTGTTCGGCTTCGTACTCGTCGAGCATCTCACCGACAATCGCCCAGAACCTGTCGGCAGGCAGCAGTCCATCGGCGTCGAGGATGCCAGACAGATGCCGCAGGACCCCGTCGAACATGTCAGTGAAGACCGACAATGCCTTCTCCTCCCCCGACACCACGGCGCGGATGCGTTCGACATCGGCGGGCAGCTCGCGGTGGCCGAGCACGGCGACCTCCTCACCGATGTCCTTCATGAATGCCCCGGTGACCACATGCTCGTCGAGGACGAGGATGAGGTTCTCCCCGTGCGGCATGAACACGAGATCGTGGGCCAGCAGTGCATGGACGAGCGGCTTCAGGTACGCCCGCAGGTAGCTGCGCAGCCATGCCCCGGAACCCAAGCCAGATGCGCTGATGAGCTCGCTGGCCAGCGACACCCCTTGGTGATCCCGGTGCAGCAGGGCTGCCATGGTGATGAGCTTCTGACCTGGTTCGATCTGCTCGACAGGGTTCTCCCGCCACAGGGCAGCCAGCATCTTCCGGTGTGGGTTCGTCTCCTTCGTCTGGTGGTAGACGTCCCCCGTGTAGCCGAGCGCGGCACGCTCCCGCAGCACTCGGAATCCCGCCTCGGCGAAGGTGGGGTCGGATCCGACCAAGCCAGCGACCCAGTCGTTGATGGCCGGGGTGTCACGCATGTACTTCGGCGACAGGCCACGCAGGAATCCCATGTTCTGCACGGCGAGCGCAACCTTCACATACGGAGCCCCGGCCCGCGAATGGTTGAAGAACGTCCGCAGGGACTGCTGCGCCTGGTGCTTGTCGAGCCCTTCCCCGAGCGGCAGCAGATCACCGCGGGCGATGTCCGCGGCGAAGGTGATCGCCAGACGGTGGTCGGCCTGCCAGGGATGGATCGGCATGAGGTGGAAGTCCGCAGGATCCTGTCCCGCCGCCCGGATCCGGGACCCGAAGAGATCCCGTTCGGCTTCGCTGAGAGCCTCACCGAGGTGGCCCTCCTCATCGAGTCCGATACCCAAGGACAGATGGCTGAGTTCGCGCCTCACTGCCACCCATTCGATGCGGTTGAGCTGTCCGTTCTCCGGTGCCCACTTGCGGAAGTCGCTGAGACCGAAGCCGATGCGACCGTTGTTCGCAAGGAACCCCGGGTGGCCCTCGGTCATGGCCGCCTCGGTGGTCTGGAAATCCGCATCGACGAGTTCCCGTGCGTCCGGCCGGCGCCTTGCTCGAGCGTCCTCGAGTTTGAACGCGGCTCCGGCCAGGGTCGAGGCGAGTTCCTCGAGGTAGGTGGAGATGAGGTCCTCGGGAATGGCGAGTTCGTCTTGGAGTTCGACGACGAGTTCCTGCGCGTCGAGCGGAACCTCGGAACCGTCGCGCCACCGGGTGATGCTCGCTTCGTCGATCACCCAGTGTTCGAGCGGCAGCACACGCGCGGTGAATGTGTACCGACTGGCGCCGTCGATGCTCAGTTCCCAGGTCCGGCCCTCGCCATTCGCCGAGGCGACTCCCCCTAACGGATGTGCACTGCCGTTCGCGGCAGCTCCCTCGCCCTCCCCGAGACTCACCGGTGCGATGAGTCGTTCGTGGGCGAATTCGGAGAGGGCTTTGGCGACGAGGTGGCGCTGCGCGACGGCGAACGCATCCCCGTTGAGGTGGGCGTACGGTGCCGGAGGGGTTGCGAACGGCCGACCCGTGCGTGATGTGGTGGACCTCCGGTCACTGTCCGACTCGCCGGTCTCAGCCACGCGCGACTCCCGGGCTTCGACTGCGACGAACGGAGCCAGCGCGCTGGCCTCGAAATCCACGCGAGTGCACACACTGACGAGCGCCGGTTTCTCGATCTCGCCCATCATGATGGTCGCCTCGGTGATGGGGGTGAACCCGGCGGCCCGGTTCTTCTCGATGATCGCGTCGTTCCTGGCATCGGGCTCGACGACGACGCGCTCGGCACCGCGTCCTCCCTGGTCAGCCGGCCTCATGCAGAAGTCGATGACCTCAGCCATGATGCGGTCGGTGAGTCCGTGTACGGCCGGTCCTGCCGGAGGGGCGACGAGCAGGTGCATCCCGATGTCCGCTGGTCCGGTCGCCACGACGTTCTGCGGAATGAGGCTGTCGGGAGTGTAGGTCTCGACGTAGAAGCAGTCGGTGCCGTCGACGGAGCCGACCCAACCGGCGTCGTCCGCGGAGTCGCGAATGCCCTCCAAGTAGGTCCGAACCTCGTTCTCGTCGAGGTCGGTCATCATCCAATAATGAGCGCGCGGGTGGGTCAGCCACTCGTGGATCCGGGCGGTGTCCCGGGCGACGTCGAGCGGACGGATGGTCACCGTCGCCGAGGCGGCCGTGAGCTTCACGTCCGAACTGCGGTCCGTGCGCGTACAGGTGGCGTTCGCACCAACCGCAGAATCGGTCGGATCGGTCTCGTCCGCCTCGGTGGCGGTGGTGGTGAGGTTGGTGATGAGTTCGGTGGTCATGCGTGTGACATCTCCTTGGAGTCGTCGAGTGCGAAGGCGGCATCGGGAACGGCATCGGATTCGTCGGCCGGCACCCCGAAGGTCTGGAAGGCGATGGTCCGTTCGATCGGGTAGGGTTCCCGGCCGGTGACTGAGGCCAGTACCACCGAGGCCCGCCACGGGCCGAAGCCGAGGTCAGGGGCGGTCACGCCGTGGGTGTGCTCTTCGCCGCCCACGACGTGGATGGTTCCTTCGTCGTTGATCGTGTAGCAGCGGCTGACCTCGAGGCGGCCTCGAGAATCCAGTCGGATGTCGTCGCCGAGGGGGCTGAGGAAGTCCGGCAGCTGCGACTTGTATCCGGTGGCGGCAATCACGGATCCCGATCGCCGAGTAAATGTCTTGTCCAGTGCCGTATTGCGGAAGCCGAGCAGGTATTCGCCGCTGATCGGGTCGATGTCGGCGGTGACGAGTTCGGCTTCGGAGATGAGGTTCGTCAGCAGCTGCCGCCCGCCGCGGCTGAGTCGGTAGAGAGTGTCGTGGATGTCGTCGACGAGGTCGGCGGAGATGCCCTTGTACAGCGTGCGCTGTTCCCGGCCGACGCGTTCGCGCAGCTCATCGGGCAGCGCCCGGAAGTGGTCGGTGTACTCCGGGGAGGTCATCTCAAGGGTGAGCTTCGTGTACTCCATCGGGAAGAACCGCGGCGACCGGGTCACCCAGTCCAGGCGCACTCCGCGGTCTTCGGCGTCGTCGACGAGGTCACGGTAGATCTCAGCGGCGGACTGGCCGCTGCCGACGATCGTGATCGACCCCGAGTCGAGCAGCGCCTCCCAGTTCTCGAGGTAGTCGGCGGTGTGGATGAGCGGCCCGGCAGCGGGCGAGTTGGCGGCGCTGTCCGGGCCGGCAGCGGGCAAGCCGGCGGCACCGTCCGGGCCCGTGCCGGACGCACCAGCGCCGACATCGCCCCCGAGCCCCTGCAGCGCAGGCGGCAGCACCGGCTGCGTTCCCACGCCGAGCACGAGATGCCGGGCGCGGTAGGTCTCGGTGCCCACGATCGAACCGGAGTCGTCGGCCACCTCGGCGAGGGCGGTGAACACACCATCCTCCCTCGTCACGGACACCACGCGACGGTTCCATCGCAGCGAATCCAACTGGGCGGAAACCCAGCGGCAGTATTCGTCGAATTCGGCGCGCAGGGGGTAGAAGGATTCGCGGATGTAGAACGGGTAGAGCCGCCGGCGCTCCTTGAGGAAGTTGAGGAACGAGTACGGGGAGGTGGGGTCGGCCATGGTGACGAGGTCGGCGAGGAACGGCACCTGGATCGTCGAGCCTTCGATCATCATGCCCGGGTGCCAGCGGAATTCGGAGCGCTGGTCGACGAAGATCGCGTCGACGTCGTCGAGCGGTTCCGACAGTGCGGCCAGGCCGAGTCCGAAGGGACCGATGCCGACGCCGAGGATGTCGTGGATGTGCGTGGAATCTGCGCTCATGCTGCGCCTCCTTCGATTGCGGCGCCCTCGAGATTCCGGCCGGCGAGGATGCCGTGCCCGGTGGCACGGACGAGGTCGAGCACGGCGGTGACGTCATCGATGCTGGTGTCGGGGTTGAGCAGGGTGAGTTTGAGCCACGGCGTTCCGTCGATGACGGTGCGGGCGATGGCGGCGCGGCCGGAGCGGAAGAGGGCTCGGCGGATGAGCGGGACGAGTTCGTCGCAGGTGACCGGATCCGCGGTCGCCGGGGTGAATCGGAACAGCACCGTGGACAGGTCCGAGGCACCCAGCACCTCGAAATCCGCCTGATCTTCGAGCAGCTCCCGGACGTCGGTCGCGAGGTCGCAGACGGTGTCGATCATCGCCCCGATCTCGCCCGCGCCACGGGCGCGCAGCGTCGTCCAGAGCTTGAGCGCATCGAAGCGGCGGGTGGTCTGCAGGGACTTGTCGACCTGGTTCGGTTCGGCGTCGGCTTCGTGCGCTTCGGCTTCGGGGTTGAGGTAGTCGTGATGGTGGATCGTCGGCGCGAACAGGCTCGCGTCCCTGATGAGCAGGGCCGACGAGGACACGGGCTGGAAGAACGTCTTATGGAAGTCGATGGTCACCGAGGTGGCCTTCGAGATCCCGTCGAGCAGGTGGGCTCGTTGAGGGGCCCACAGCAGTCCGCCGCCGTATGCGGCGTCGACGTGAAGCCAGACGTTCGCCGCTTCGCAGACCTCGGCGATGGTCTCGAGCGGGTCGATGACACCGCGGTCGGTGGTGCCGGTGGTGGCGACGACGGCCATGGGGATCTGGTCGTTCGCCTCGATGGCGAGCAGGCTGGCATTGAGGGCTTCGGCGTCCATGCGACCGGACTGGTCGGTCGGGACGGTCACGACCGCCTCGGCGTCGAGGCCGAGGAGGAATGCCGCGCGGGACACGGAGAAATGGGCCTGGTCGGTCGCGAGGATGCGCAGCCGGGACAGCCGGTCACGGCGGTTGGGCGCGCCCAGGTCAGGGCCGCCTCGGCGAGATTCGGTGTCAGCGTGTCCTGCCGCCTCGGCGAGGACGTTTTCGCGGGCGAGGAACAGCGCCTGGAGGTTGGACTGGGTGCCTCCGGAGGTGAAGATTCCGTCACCGCCGACGAAGCCGAGGTGGCCGCAGGTCCAGTCGATGAGGCGGCGTTCCATGAGGGTGGCGACCTCGGATTGGTCGTAGGTGTCGACCGAGGTGTTGATGGCGGCGAGCATCGCTTCGGCGGCGACGGCGGGTACGGCAACCGGGCAGTTGAGGTGGGCGACGTAGCTGGGATGGTGGAACCACACGGCATTGTCGGCGTAGAGGGCGTCGACTTCGCGCAGGGCTTCGGCGTCGCCGACGCCTGCGGTGTCGAGGTCGACGGCGTCGACGGCGGCCTGGAGTCCGGAGCGATCCTTCGCCGAGGCGGCCCGCTCGGTGGTGCGGAACCGTTTGCCGAGGATGTCGACGACATCGTGCATGAGCGATGCGTACTCGTCAGCGCTGTGGGCGCCGAGGAGGGCATCAGTGTGGGGGATTTCGGGGGTCTGAAGGGGTGCTGAGGTGGGTGTCGCTTCGGTGTCGTAGAGCAGAGAAGTCGTCACTGTGAGGTTTCCTCCTTCGATGATGCGCACCGCGAAGCGCGGCTCGCATTAGGGAAACCTACCCTAACTTTCTGCATTGGCGAAGAGTCTGTTCGCCGGCCCGACAACTACGGGCGTCGCGCATTCAACGGGCAAGACCGTGCCCGCGCCCAGGTTTCATGCGGCAAGGAGGCTGTTCGCACTACGGGTGCATCGGACCGAAAAGCGCTGAGTGGTCTTCGTCACATCGGGGTGTGTCATCCAACATCGTGAGACGTTCCAGACGGGCGGCTGACGAGTTCAGGACACTTCGTGCGGAGTCCCGAGACAAAATTCCGCACAGATCGTCTGAAACTCGGCAGATGCATCGCTCAAGCCCCACACGCACGAAATAGCCGCAGCCTCCGCACATATGCGGAAACTGCGGCTTCTCGTCGGCCAGAAACCCCTCCTTCAGAGGTCCTGCCTACCTCACTTCACGACGTAGTTCGGGGCCTCGACGGTCATCTGGATATCGTGCGGATGGCTTTCCTTCAACCCAGCCGTGGTCAGACGGACGAACTTGCCCTTGGCCTTGAGCTCGTCGACGGTGCGCGCGCCGACGTAGAACATCGTCTGGCGCAGACCTCCGGTGAGCTGGTGGGCGACCTGCTTGAGGTGACCGCGATAGGCGACACGACCTTCGATGCCCTCGGGGATGAGGTCGGTGTCGGTGGCGATATCGGCCTGGAAATAGCGGTCCTTCGAATACGACTTGCCCTTGCGCGGGGCCATCGCGCCCAGCGAACCCATGCCGCGGTAGGCCTTGTACTGCTTGCCGTTGACGAAGATGAGTTCGCCCGGCGACTCGTTGCATCCGGCCAACAGAGATCCGAGCATCACGGTATCGGCACCGGCGACCAGGGCCTTGCCGATGTCACCGGAGTACTGGAGACCGCCGTCGGCGATGACCGGAACTCCGGCGGCCTGAGCGGCCTGAGCCGCGAGGTGGACGGCGGTGACCTGAGGGACGCCGACACCGGCGACGACGCGGGTGGTGCAGATCGATCCGGGTCCCACGCCGACCTTGACGGCGTCGACTCCGGCCTCGACGAGCGCCTGCGCGCCTTCCTTCGTGGCGACGTTACCGCCGATGATCTGCACGGCGGAGAACGCCGGGTCCGACTTGATCGTCTTGATCATGTCGGTGACTCCGCGGGCGTGGCCGTTGGCGGTGTCGACGACGAGGACGTCGGCGCCCGCCTCGGCGAGCATTCCTGCACGCTCGTAGGCGTCGCCGTAGAATCCGACGGCGGCACCGACGCGCAGGCGACCTTCGTCGTCCTTGGTGGCCAGCGGATATTCCTCGGTCTTGACGAAGTCCTTGACGGTGATGAGGCCCTGGATGACGTTGTTGTCATCGACGAGGGGCAGCTTCTCGACCTTGTGTTCGGCAAGCAGCTCGAAGGCTTTCTCGGCGGCCACGCCGACGGGGGCGGTGACCAGCGGCATCTTCGTCATCGTCTCGGCGACGGTGCGGGTGGGGAATTCGCTGCGGGTGACGAAGCGCAGGTCGCGGTTGGTCACGATGCCGACGAGCACATTGTTCTCATCAACGACGGGCAGTCCGGAGATGCGGTACTTGCCGCAGATCTCGTCGAGCTCTTCCAGAGTCTTGTCCGCGGTGATCGTCAGCGGGTCGTTGATCATGCCCGATTCGGAGCGCTTGACGTAATCGACCTGCTTCGCCTGATCCTCGGCGGAGAGGTTGCGGTGGATGATGCCCAGGCCGCCGATGCGGGCCATGGCGATCGCCATCCGGGATTCGGTCACGGTGTCCATCGCCGCGGAGACGAGGGGGATGTTGAGCTCGATCTCCTTGGTCAGCCGGGTGGCCGTGGAGGCTTCGGAAGGGATGACATCGGTGTCGCCTGGCAGGAGGAGGACATCGTCATACGTGAGTCCCGTCAGCGAGAACGGATCGTTTGCGGCCTGTGAGTCCTGCTCAGGGTTTCCCATGAATACAGCCTTTCGACGCGAAGATACGGTGGCTCAATGCTATCGGAGCGAGAGAGTCGACCGCTATGGGTTCAAGCACCGGGCACTGTGAGACTGGCTACACAGGAAAAGCTGTCGGATTCGCCCTACCGCCCCTCCCCCACGGACCGTGCGAGGTCGAGGGTCGAAGCCTCGGAATCGTCGAGGTGGATGCGCAGCAGTCCTTCGGCTCCCTGCCGATCCCCGGATTTCATCTTCTCGAGGATGTCCCGGTGCGGGTTCGCCCAGTGCGAATGGTACTTGCCGGGTTCGGGCGAGCGCGAGAACGTCGTCGACAGCCGAGCCATGAGGTTGAGGTAGAACTCGTCGAGCAGCGGTGAACCGAGGAGACCGACGATCGCGCGGTGGAACGATGCCGAGTGTTCCTGCGCGTCGGCCCAGGTTTCGTTCTTCGGCGCGGTTTCGGCCCGGACCACGGAGGCTTCGACGGCGGCCATCGCCTCGTCGGTGGCATCCTGAGACTCCTGGACGGCGCGGATCTCGAAGACCCGTCGAGCACGGTACAGGTCCTTGAGCTCGTCGATGCCGAATGTGGAGACGAAGAAGCCCCGGTTGGGCTCCTGGGTGAGCAGCCCGGCGTGACGCAGCAGGCTCAGCGATTCGCGGGCGGTGTTGCGCGAAACGTTGAACTCCTTGGCCAAGGCACCATCGCGGACCGGGCTTCCCGCCGGGTATTCACCGTCGGTGATGCGGGTGCGGACAAGGGCGACGATCGCCTCTGACGTGCAGCCGGGGGAATGTGGACTCATACCACCAGGCTACCGTGTCCCCGCCGACCGTGGGCGAACTTCGCCGCCGACTCTGCCTGAGTCGACCGCTCAGAACGCTGCGACCGCGCCCGGGTTGAGGCTCAGACGCGAGGTGAAATGGCGCGGGCACCCCGTCAGCGGATCGTCGAATGCGATTTCCGCGGCCAACAGCTGCAGCGGTGACGTGAAATCGTACGGATCCGGAGCGAGATCGACCGGATAGACCGGATCACCGAGGATGGGCAGCCCGAGCGCGTTCATGTGCACCCGCAGCTGGTGCGTCTTGCCCGTGACCGGGCTCAGCTCGTATTCGGCAACCGCGTCCATTCGCCGAGGCGGTGCTCCGTTTCCGTTCCCCGCCCAGTCGGACGGGGCACCGTCAGCTCCCCCTCGCCGAGGTGGCCCAGCTGCATCCGTAGCCACTCGAGTTCCGCTGGGGCTGAGTCCCCGTGCTCCGATGGTGCGCACGAGGCGGATCCGACTGACCGCGTTCGGCTCCCCTGCGACTTCGAGCACCTGGCGTCCGCCGACCGGCTTGACCAGGCGGGATTCGCGGACGAGTGGGAATTCGAGCTCCGGCGGCGGGGCCGGCGCCAGGGCGCGGTAGGTTTTGCTGACCCTGCGGTCTTGGAACAGGCGCTGGTAACGGCCGCGCGTCTCGGGCCGTTTCGACAGAACCAGCAGACCGGCGGTGATCCGGTCGAGTCGGTGGATGGCGACGAGGTCGGGCTGGTCGAGCTCGACACGCAGCCGGGTGACGACGCATTCGCGGACGAAGCGTCCGTTCGGGGTGCTGGCGAGGAAATGAGGTTTGTCGACGACGATCAGGTCCTCGTCTTCGAACACGATCCCGACGTCGAAGGGGATCCGCTCTTCGAGTGGGACCGGACGGTGGAAGAAGTAGAACCCGCCGGGAATGACCGGATCGTCCCAGGTCACCGTGCGCCCCGCCTCGTCGCACATGTCCCCATCGGTCAGCAGCGCCTGTCGGGACTCGGGGGCCGCCTCGGGGAATTCGGTCTCGAGCCAGTCCCCGATCGAGTCGGGGACGGGCAGGTGATTCTTCGCATGGGTGGCCCTGCCACCGGGAGCGCGCAGCGCGGTCGCCGAGATTCCTTCTCGAGGCGGAAGCGGACTGCGGGGCATAGGGTCAAGTCTATGCGGTGCCGTCGTCGTCCCCAGTCGATGCGGCGACGCCTGAGGCACGGTCGTGGAAGCAGTGACAGGGAAGCACCGGCATGGAAGCTCTGGCGCGGAGACGCGGTCGCGAAAGCACCGGCGGGAAGGCTCTGGCGCGGAGCCGCACAAAATGTGCCGGATACCGCAGATCGGCCGCGGTTTCCGCAAAACTCCGAGACGCCTTCGAATTCCCGCCGGCTGAGCACCTATGGTGGGACACATGGACCGCATCGAACTTACGCAGGATGTCCTCTGCGAGAAGGTCGTTACTCCGATCGTTCTCGCGATGTTCGCCGATCACGAGTGGGACAGCGTCGCGATGCTCCGCGATACCGACGATGAGCGTCGGCTCTTCGCAAGGATCGTCGTCGCCGGGGAGGCCGTTGAAGTCCTCCTCGATTACCCCGGCAACGATGAGAGCCTCTATGACATGCAGGAGCGCCTGGTCGCGGAGTTCCGGTCATTCATCGAGACCTCTGAGTTCGGCGCGCGACGCACCCCGGAGTGGGAGGCCGATTCATTTGCCTTCGAGCACAAACCTGCTGTCGTCACCCGCACCCCGCGACCGGATTTCGACGGACCGCCGGACTGCGTTCAGCGTCGCCTGCGCAACCGCGGGAGGGTCATGCGCGTCGACCGGCGCCGTTGCGTCTCCGCTCACCGCCGCAGCTGAACAACCGCCCCGCTGCTTCCTGCCCCCACCGCAGTCGGCTGCGCGCCGGGCGCGCCGCGTCGCGGCCCAGTTTGAGTTGAATAGCCCAGTTTCAAACATGTGCTGCTCACCTCAGACTGGGCTGTTCGGCGCGCGGTCGCCCGCTCACGCCCGCTCGACGAGGAAGTCGATGTCGACGCCGTCGGGCAGGGCACCGTATTCGCGGCCTCGATCGGCACCGAGGCGGGCCGCCGCGAAGCTCGATGCCACTTCAGCTGGTGCGGATTCGAAGAGGATCGCCGCCTGCATGAGCAGCGCCATCTTCTCCACGAGAACTCGGCCTCGCCCCTGCAGCGCCGCCTGCGCCGCCGCATCCCCGGAATCCAGGTCCTGCACCGCTGACTGCAGCGACCGCGCCAGCGATTCGTAGGCTGTATCGAAGTCCGCGTGGTTGCCCAAGCCGGTCTCGAGGAAGCCGAGGAAAGACTTGGCACTCCGCGGTTCACGGGCCACGGCACGCAGCACGTCGAGGACGATGACGTTTCCGGAGCCTTCCCACACCGCCATCACCGGCTGCTCCCGGTAGCGGCGGGCCAGTGGGAACGCTTCGGTGTAGCCGTTGCCGCCGAGGCACTCGAGTGCCTCGTACGCGTGCTCTGGCCCGCGTTTGCAGATCCAGTATTTGCCGACGGCGGTGGCCAGACGGCGGAAATCGGCCGCCTCGGCGCTGTCGTCATCGTAGGCCGCGGCCAGGTGCAGCGCCGTGTAGGTGGCGGCTTCGGTTTCGAGCTGGAGGTCGGCGATGACGGCGCGCATGAGCGGCTGGTCGATGAGTGTGGCACCGAAGGCCGCGCGCCCACGGGCGTGCCAGGCCGCCTCGGCCACACTTTGGCGCATCCCCGCGGCCGAACCGAGGACGCAGTCGAGCCGGGTCTGGGCGACCATCTCGATGATCGTGCGCACTCCCCTGCCCGGCTCGCCCAGCAGCCACCCTTCGGTGGCATCGAACTCGACTTCCGAGGAGGCGTTGGACTTGTTCCCGAGCTTGTCCTTGAGCCGTTGGATGCGTACCGAGTTGAGGTCCCCGCCGGGCAGCACTCGGGGCACGACGAAGCAGCTCGGGCCCTCATCGAGCTGGGCGATGACGAGGAACGCGTCCGACTGCGGAGCTGAGCAGAACCATTTGTGGCCGGTGATGAGGTAGTGGTCGCCGGACGGGACCGCAAAGGTGGTGTTCGCCCGGATGTCCGATCCGCCCTGCTTCTCCGTCATCGCCATGCCGAAGGTCACTGCGGTCTTCGCCGCCGAGTCGATCCGCCGCGGATCAAAGCCGGCGGCGGTGGCACGCGGCACCCAGAAATCGGCGAGCGCAGAGTCAGTGCGCAGGGACGGCACGACCGCGTGCGTCATCGACACGGGGCAGGCGTGGCCGGGTTCGATCTGGGAGAAGAGCATGAACCGCACGGCGCGTTCGACGTTCGCCCCCGGCCCGGGGTGCGTCCAGGCGTAGGAGTGGGCTTCCGCATCAAGCGCATCGCCGATGATCCGATGGTAGGCCGGGTGGAATTCGATCTCGTCGATGCGGTGGCCCCAGTCGTCGTGGGTGCGCAGCACCGGCCCGTGGACATTGGCCAGGCGTGCGTCGTTGATGAAATCAGCGCTGCCGACGAGCGCCCCGATGCGCTCGAGCTCGTCATGCGAGGCATCCGGCGCATAGTGGGCGAGCGCATCCTTCAGAGCCGTATTCAGCGTGAACTCGTTGATATCTCGCCGAGGCGGCGCCTGGTTGAACACCGTATGCGTCGTCCGTGGGGTGATGGGTTCCGCCGCGGGTTCTGCGGAGCGTGTGACTGCAGGGTTCGCTTTCGTTGACGCGGTGTCGGGCGTCGCGGTCATGGTTCTCCTAATGCGGATCGGGTGAACGTGGTCAGTGCCTTGATGAGGGTCTCGATCTCTGCGGAGCTCGGATTCGGGGTGGCCGGGTCGAGGATGTCGACGAGGTTCTCTCCCACGCTTCCGACGATCGACCGAGCAACCACCTCGGCGGGGATCGTCGTACCGCCCACCCGATCAAGGGCTTGCCCGATGGCGGCGACATATCCGCGGCGCAGCCGCAGACGTTCGCTCTGAACCGGCGCGGGGACTTCTTCAAGCAGCAGGGCGTGGGCGAGCCGGCGACCGGCTACGGCGCGGCGGACGAAGACTTCGACGGTCGATTCCGCGACCTCGGCGGCAGTGGATGCTTCGTCGACGGTGCCGGCAATGATGTCCAGTTCGTGGCCGGCGGCCTGGGCGAAGACCAGCCGCAGCAGCTCATCACGGTTGCTGAAGTACGTGTAGATCGATCCGGCGCTACTGTCGGCCTCGGCGGCGACCGCGGCCACGCTCGCCGAGGCGAATCCTCCGCGAGCGATGACATGTCGAGCGGCACGTTCGATGCCGGCCCGGCGTGCCTCGGCGTTGGCCCGAGTGCGCTGGGTTGCGCGGTACGCCATCCTCACCTCGGATCGTCGAAGGGCTCACTTCCACAAAGAAATGAATCGTGGTTCAATTGTTCTCAGTATGACACTCGTCACAAGGAGAAGCAATGAAGCTCGGAACCATGCTCGACACCACCGTCCTGCGGAACCCGGACAAGGAAGCCCTGGTCTATGAGGATCAGCGCTTCACCTACGCCGAGCTGCGGCACCGGGCGCTCAAGGCGGCGCAGGTGCTCAGTGACAACGGAATCCGGCCCGGCGACGCCGTGGGCATCATGACGGTGAATGTCCCGGGGTTCGTCTTCGCCGCTTTCGGCGCATGGTACCTCGGTGCGACCGTCGTACCGGTCAATCACAAGTTCCAGCCCCCAGAGGTCAAGTACACGATCGAGCATTCGGGAGCGAAGCTCGGCATCGTCAGCACCGAGCTCGGCGAAGTCGCGCGGGCCGGGGCACCGGACATCACCTGGCTGGAGACAGAACCCAGCGCCCCGGGCAGCTTCGATGTCCAGCTCGATGCCGCAACCGAGGCCGAGCCCGGGGACTTCACCGATGAACAGGTCGCGCAGATCCTCTACACCTCCGGCACGACGAGCTCACCGAAGGGATGCGTGCATTCGCACCGCAATATCTTCCAAGTCGGCACTCTCATCAACCTCAACATGGACTACCGCGACGACGACCGGTACCTCATCTGCATGCCGATCTGGCATTCGGCGCCGCTGAACATCGCGCTCATCCCCACCATCCAGATGGGTGGAACGGTCGTCCTCCAGCGGGCGTACCACCCGGTGGAGTCGATGCAGATCATCGCGGCGGAACAGATCACGACGTTCTTCGGACCCACTGTCGCCTATGTCGCGCCGATCATGACCGCGAAGAAGCTCGGCTTCGATTTCGCCGACTATGACTTCTCGTCCATTCGCCGGTGGAACTACGGCGGCGCTCCGATCGACCGCGCGACGGCGGCCATGCTCATCGAGGCCTACGGGACGAACCAGTTCTACAACCTCTTCGGAATGTCCGAGATGGGTCCGACCGGCTGCCTTCTCGGACCTGAGGACCAGCTCCGCAAGGCCGGGTCCGTCGGCAGGCATGCCATGGTCGGCAACGCCATGCGAGTGGTCACGGCCGACGGTTCCGAAGCAGGTCCCGGTCAGACCGGCGAGATCTGGTTCGCCGGTGACACCCGGATGCGCGAATACCTCGGCAATCCCCAAGCCACCGAGGCGGCCTTCGAGGGTGAGTGGTACAAGACCGGTGATCTCGCTCGGCTCGACGAGGACGGGTATCTCTATATCGTCGACCGCTCGAAGGACGTCATCATCGTCGGCGGCGAGAATGTATTCTCCCTCGAGGTCGAGGAGGCCGTCATCGCTCACGACCGGGTCGCCGACGTCGCGGTGGTGGCGAAGCCGGATCCGCAGTGGGGCGAGCAGGTCGTCGCCTTCATCACGACCACCGATGGTGGGGACTTCACCGTCGATGAGCTGCGCGACCACCTGGCCGACAAGCTCGCCCGCTACAAGCTGCCGCGCGAAGTACTGACCGTCGATGAACTGCCGCGCAACCCCTCAGGCAAGCTGCTCAAGCACAAGCTGCGCAGCGAGGTGGCCGCCGGCTGAGCGGCACCCCTCCAGTTCCGTCTCGGCGAGGCGATCCGCCAGGCTACGGAACCGTCCTCGGTTCCCGGATCTCACACAGCTTCGAGTGCCTCGACGGGGCTGATCGATGTAGCCGCGCGGGCGGGTTCGCGGCTGGCGATGAACACGGCGATGAGGGTGCCGCCGATGACGGCGATGACGACCGTCCAGGGCACGCTCGGGGCGAAGAGGCCGAGCAGGGGCGAGAGCAGTGTCAGTGCGCCGACCCAGCCGAAGCCGATGCCCAACGGCACGGCGACCAGGCAGGCGGTCAGGCTCAGCTGCAGGCCTTCGGCTGTGATCATCCGACGCACGCGCTTCGGGGTCTGGCCGAGCGCCATGAGCAGCCCGATCTCCTGAGTACGCTGACGCACGGAGAGCATGAGCGTGTTCGCGACGCCGATGACGGCGATGATCACGGAGAAGAGGATGAGGGCCAACGCGAACAGCATCGACTTGTCGATGACGGTGGCCAGCGCGTCCTCGAGACCGCCCCACCCTTCCTTGCCGAGCGACCTGGCATACCGCAGCAGCTGATCGCGGAAGGTGGTCATGGCGGTGGCGAACATGACGATGAGCGTGATGCCGATGACGAGTCCGATGACCGTGCGCGCGTTCCGGGTGGGATGGCGGGCGATCGTCGAGGCGGCCAACCGGGACACCGCGGTGCGCCCGCACAGCCAGCCCATCGCCGCCTGCAGGGGCGGCAGTATCCACGGGTGGCCGATGATGACGCCGAGGAATGTCAGGCTCGAGCCGAATGCGGTGAGCACCACGCTGATCACGCTGATTCGATGATCGGCGGCCCCGATCACGGCGTTGACGAGGAACGTCAGCCCCATGGACAGCAGAATCAGCGAGGCGGTGAGTCCGCCGAGTGAGGCGCGGGCATCCTCGGGCCGGAGCTCCACCACCTGCGAGGTCGCCTCGATCGGAGAGATCCCCGTGATGCGGCGCGCACCCAGGTACGCCGACAACCAGGTCACGATGATGGTGGCGAGGGCGGGAACGGCCATGGTCGGGGTGAGGAGGGCGACCTCCTCGGTGATGGCGTTGCCCAGATAATTCTGGGCCGCTTTCGCCAGCCCGGTCGATGCCGCGAAGGCGAGCACCGCGGCGGGAACGGAGATGATCAGTCCCTCCGCCGAGGCGGCCCTGCGCAGCCGTTTCGACGACGCCCCGATGAGGCGCAGCAGAGCCAACTGGCGACTGCGACCGGCGATGATGATCGAGAACGTATTCGCGATGACGATCGCGGAGACGAAGAGGGCAATGAGGAAGAAGGTGAACCCGACCATCGACAGCAGGTTCTGCGCGGTCTCGGATTCGGCGATGATCTTCTCGGACGACAGCCACGCCGTCAGGATCGCGATGCCCTGCATGATCGCGGTGCCGAAGAGGGCAGCGATGAAGACGACGAGGACGCTGGGGAGGAACTGCCGCGGGTTGGTTCGGATTTCGCGCAGCGGGTTCATCGGCTCACCGCGGATTCGGCGCGTTCGTCGATGTCGAGCATGGTCGAGGCGATCGCCTCAGCAGTGATCGCGTCGTTCAGTTCCGTCACCGGGGTGCCGTCAGCGATGAAGATCACGCGGTCCGCGTGGGCGGCGACGATCGGGTCGTGGGTGACGAGCACGATGGATTGGCCGAAGTCGCGGACGACCTCGACCATGATCGCCATGACTTCGCGGCCGGACTTCGCATCGAGGTTGCCGGTCGGTTCGTCGGCGAAGAGGATGTCGGGGCGGGTCGCAAGGGCTCGGGCGATGGCGGTGCGCTGCTGTTGTCCG
Organism: Brevibacterium sp.; assembly: GCF_052105255.1. Taxonomy (NCBI): domain Bacteria; kingdom Bacillati; phylum Actinomycetota; class Actinomycetes; order Micrococcales; family Brevibacteriaceae; genus Brevibacterium; species Brevibacterium sp. The sequence goes on along the minus strand of NZ_JBQDYQ010000015.1, from coordinate 25,376 downwards.
CCGGAGAGCTCGTTGGGTCGGTGTTTGAGCCGGTCCTCCAACCCCAGGCGGTGGACGATCGTGGTGATCCAGGCACGCTCGTCGGCGTTCGGGCGACGATCGTCGAGTTCGAAGGGCAGCCGGATGTTCTCCTTGACGGTGAGCGTGGGCACGAGATTGAACGCTTGGAAGACGAATCCGATCCGGCGGCGGCGCAGGGCGGTGAGGTCGTCGTCGCGCAGCTTCGTGATCTCCTGTTCGCCGAGGTGGACCGTGCCCGAGGTGGGACGATCGAGTCCGGCGAGGACGTGCATGAGTGTTGATTTCCCCGAACCCGAGGGCCCCATCACCGCGGTCAGCTTGGCCGGTGCGATGTCGGTGCTGACCCCGCTGAGAGCCGTGACCGCTGCCCCTTTCGGATCGAAGACCTTCGAAACGTCGCGAAGTCGGGCAATGGGCATCGTCGGGCCGGTGGTCATGGATTCCTCATGCGTCGGTGCAAGCTGTCATTTCCAGACTAACGAGGATCAGCGCCCAGCAACATGAAAAGCGACTGGCCAGTAGGTGTGAGCCAGCTGTGTACAGCGGGTGCTCTGGCCGCGCGGCTTCCCTTGTTGGGCATCCTCGATCACGATGTGATCTTCCCCGACGGCGCGATCGTGCACAACCCCCTGCGGGTGCTGGCCAATGATGCCGGCGCCGAGGTGGTCTTCACTCTGTTCCGTCTGCCGGGAGTCGACGACGCCGAGTTCGACCGCGATGCCGACTTGGTTCGAGCCGACCTCGCCCGCCTGCGCGCTCATCTCTAAGCGAACCGCGCATAAGCACGACCGCGCCGGAGCGCCCTTCGTCCAGGCCTCGCGCGCGTGCACCAAGCCGACAACAACGACACATCCCCATGCCCGAGCACGCTCTAGACGGCACAAAGCGCGCAACCACGACTGGAGCACAGTGGCTTCAGGCTTTGTGTACACCTGTCTCTGAATTGCTCAGGTACTTCAGTGTGCATTTCAGAGCAGGGTGTGTCGAAAGTGGAATCCTGCGCGCCCGAGGCCCTTGAGCCTACCTGCGCGCGGAACGCAGCCGGCGATATGCGCGACGGGCGAACTCCGTGGTTCGGCGACCTGTGCTCTCCACGCGCCGGGCTGCTCGGACAGCAGGCTCTGCCTCGCGCCGCTCATCTCGTCGGCGGGCCTCGTCGCGTTCGGCGCGTAGGCGCTGCAGCTGCGACTTCACCGCCTGCACCTCTTCGTTCGCCCGTGCCGCCTTCCGGTCCTTGAGCGCCATCACCAGCCCGTAGTTCTGGACGGCGTTGAGACGTTCGCGGACTACGCCGATGTCGTCGACGTATGGGTTGTCGATCGCTTCGGCGTGGAAGAAGCCGGGTGCTTCGGTCTCCGCCGCTCCGGGGGTGTCGCCCAGCGTCTTCGCGACGACGAAGTCCCACCACTGCTGATGCTCAGCGCGGCGCTTCTGCGACTGTGCACTCAGTCGGCCCGTGAGCTCGTCTCGGTTTCCCACCGCTCCGACGGCAGTCGACACGATGTCGTCGACCGAATCGAGCGGCAACACGTAGTCCTCCATACCGACGTTCTCCGCAGCTCCCCTCATGCGGATGGACGAATAGAGGTTGGGGGCCAACGAGATGAGGGGAACGCCCGCAGCTCCGGCGAAGATCGCCGCGTGGTACCGGGTCCCGACGACCAGTTGGGCCTGCTCAGTCAGGGCGATGAGCTCTCGTGCGGTGAGCATCCGGGTGGGAACGACCTCAGCATGCCCGCTGCCCCGAGCGATCTTCGGGTCGGTGAGCTGGTCTCTCGTCTCCGGCGCTGGTGGCAGTGCTCCGCCGTGCGGCACAAGCAGCACCCACAGGCCGGTATCCTCGGCGAGCCGACGGGTGAGTTCCGCCAGTCGTGCGTGATAGTCGTCATCACTGAGCATCGGGGTCGAGGCCTTCTCGGCGAAGCTGGCCAGGATGAATGGACGTTCGGTCAGATCCGACACGGCAGACCGGTCCTCGTCGCGGGCTGTCAATGAGAACGCGTCGTCGACCTGACGGCGCACCGTCGCGGAGCCTCGTCCGAGATCGTCGACGAGCTGGGTCGTGTAGCTTTCGCGGGTTCCGACGAACTCCGCCTCGGCGAGGAGGTCGTGGACGATGTCCCGATCCTCGTCGTAGATGAGCGGGCCGAGAGTCTGGCTGGTCAACGCATACGGTTTGCCGAGGGCACGGGCGATCTTCGCCAGGGTCGCACGCTCGTAGATGTGTTGGGCGAACATCGAGTTGAGGTTGCCACCGCCCGCGATGAGGACGGCCGCGGAATTCCGGACTGCCTCAATGACGTCAATCGCCGGGTCATCTGCCTTCAGCGCATTCCGGTCTCCGGCGACGTAGTCGAGGATCTTCTTCATCCGAGAGGTATTGGGACGTCGGTCGCGCCTGAACCCGATGCGTCTGACAGCGTCGACGCCGTACATTTCGCTCGCGTGCTGGGGTTGACCGGCGATAAGCGTGATGGCGATATCCGCTCGGGCACGAAGCTCATCGATGGCCAGTTCCGTCATCGCCTCATCGCCGAGGTGGTAGAACCGGCTCCAGCCTACGTCGCCGATCATCGTAATTCTCTTCATGGATCCCTTGTTCACGTCATGCACTGCAGAACTTCAATCGAATGTTCCGATCACTGTAACGACAGCGATGCGTTCGCTCGTGAACAGCACCTGTCTCCGAGGTGAATACGTTCGCGTCGAAATCGACAACGGAGACAGCCGCGGAGGCAACCGCCCTGAACGCATTGAAAGGGTGGCGGGCCGTCTCGGCGAGGGTGCATACGCCGATGAATGCGACAGTGGCCCGGAACGTGATGTTCCGGGCCACTGTCGTGGTCAGAGATGACTCAGTCCGAGCGGATGGCTCAGTCCTCGTCCTCCTCTTCCTTCTTCTCGACAACCAGGGTCTCGGTGGTGAGAACCAGGGCGGCGATCGAAGCGGCGTTGCGCAGCGCCGAACGGGTGACCTTGACGGGGTCGATGATTCCGGCGCCGATGAGGTCGCCGTAGTCACCGATGGCGGCGTTGTAGCCCTGGCCGGAATCGAGGTCGGTCACCTTGGCGACGACGACGTAGCCGTCCTGGCCGGCGTTCTCGGCGATCCAGCGCAGCGGTTGGACGACTCCGCGCTTGACGATCTCGGCACCGGTGAGTGCGTCACCGGACAGTCCGAGGTCGTTGCCGTCGAGGACCTTCGCAGCGTGGATCAGAGCCGATCCACCGCCGGCGACGACACCCTCTTCGATGGCGGCTCGAGTAGCGGACACGGCGTCTTCGACGCGGTGCTTGCGCTCCTTGAGCTCCACCTCGGTGGCGGCGCCGACTTTGATGACGGCGACTCCGCCGGAGAGCTTGGCCAAGCGCTCCTGCAGCTTCTCGCGGTCCCAGTCGGAATCGGTGTTCTCGACCTCGGCGCGGATCTGAGCGACACGACCGGCAACAGCATCGTCGGCACCGGCACCATCGATGATGGTGGTGTTGTCCTTGGTGACGGTGATGGTGCGGGCGTTGCCGAGCTCTTCCAGAGTGACCTGGTCGAGCTTCATGCCCATGTCCGGTGTGACGACCTGGCCACCGGTGAGGACGGCGAGGTCCTCGAGGATGGCCTTGCGACGGTCACCGAAGCCGGGAGCCTTGACGGCGGCGACGTTGATGATTCCGCGCAGCTTGTTGACGACCAGGGTCGACAGAGCTTCACCCTCGATGTCCTCGGCGATGATGAACAGCGGCTTGCCGGCCTGCTGCACCTTCTCGAGGACTGGCAGGAGCTCCTGGATGTTGGAGATCTTGCCCTGGTTGATGAGGATGAGCGCGTCGGAGAGCACAGCCTCCTGGCGATCGGCATCGGTCACGAAGTGCGGCGACAGGAAGCCCTTGTCGAACTGCATTCCTTCGGTGATCTCGAGTTCGACGGACGCGGCCTGCGACTCGTCGATCGTGATGACGCCGTCCTTGCCGACCTTGTCGAAGGCATCGGCGATGAGCTTGCCGATCTCGGGCGACTGAGCCGACAGACCGGCGACGTGTGCGATCTCCGAAGAGTCGGCGACGTCGCGGGCGATCGTGCCCAGCTGCTGCGAGACGGCCTCGACGGCGGTCTCGATGCCGCGCTTGAGCTGTCCGGGTGCGGCACCTGCGGCAACGTTGCGCAGTCCTTCGTTGACGAAGGCCTGAGCGAGAACAGTCGCGGTGGTGGTTCCGTCACCGGCGATGTCGTTGGTCTTGGTGGCGACTTCCTTGGCCAGCTGTGCGCCGAGGTTCTCGTAAGGATCGTCGACCTCGACCTCACGGGCGATGGTGACACCATCGTTCGTGATCGTGGGAGCGCCCCACTTCTTGTCGAGCACGACGTTGCGGCCCTTGGGTCCCAGCGTCACCTTGACGGTGTCGGCCAGGGTGTTGACACCCTTTTCCAGTGCACGACGGGCTTCGTCGTTGAATTCCAATGATTTAGGCATTCGTCCTCCTGTCAGTGAAGTTGTCGTTCAGGGGATTCAGCCGATGACGGCGAGCACGTCGCGAGCCGAGAGCACGAGGAACTCTTCGCCTGCGTACTTGACTTCGGTGCCTCCGTACTTGGAGTAGATGACCTTGTCGCCGACGGCGACGTCGACCGGCACGCGGTTTCCGTTGTCAGCAACGCGGCCCGGGCCCACTGCGACAACTTCGCCTTCCTGAGGCTTTTCCTTGGCGGTTTCGGGAATGACCAGACCACTGGCGGTAGTCTGTTCTGCTTCGACCTGACGGATGACAATCCGATCTTCGAGTGGCTTGATGGAGACCGACATATCGGGCCCTCTCCCTTCGCTGGGTTCTATTTCATCGAGTCAGACGGCGGCTTATGCCATGAACCTCTCGTCGTCGCGGGTGCCGAGCGATTCGACCGTCTCATGAAACTGGCACTCAATGAGTGCTAGTGCTAATTCTGACTCTAGAACGCTCTTAGCACTCGGTCAACTTGAGTGCCAGCAATTCGTCATCCTCTGGGCGAAAGTTCAGATTGGGCCTGGAACCCGGGGTTGCCAGGCACCGAAAAGCGTGGGCCCCGAGGATCTCTCCTCGGGGCCCACGCTTCGTGCTGGCCGCCTCAGCTCAGTTGCCGATATCTGTTGTCAATGGCGGCCAGAGTTCATGGCCTCTACAGGCGCCCAGTCGGGGAACTCGGCCCTGATCTCAGATCAGGCGCAGGCCCACTGACCCCAGCCGGCTGCGGCCTGGAGCTTCTTGGCACGCTCGAACTGCTCCCGCGGGCTGGCATCGATCGGGTTGCCGCTGCCGCCCATGGACTGCCAGGTGGCGAGCTTGAACTGGAACAGACCGAAGTGCGCGCGGTTCGACTGGTTCACCGCACGGGGGTTGAAGTTCGACTCGCACTTGGCGACCTGGTACCACTTGGAACCGGGGCCGCCGAGCATCGCCTTGATCTCTGCGGTGCTCATGTCGCCGCCACCGGAGCCGGAGCCGCCGCCGGTGTTCGAGTCGCCGGAATCACCCGAACCGGAGTCACCCGAACCGGAGTCACCCGAACCGGAATCGCCTGAACTGGAGTCACCGGAATCGCCCGAACCGGAATCGCTGGAGTCACCCGAGTCGGAGCCGCCGGTGTCCGCCGGTTCTTCCTTCTTCTTGGTGCCCTGAATGACGACCTTGGTCTTGGGCTCGGAGAGGACCTTCTCGTCCTTCTTCTCCTTCTTGACCTCTTCGCCGTTGATCGTCTTGACCTTGTAAGTGACCTGCTTTTCGCCATCCTTACCTTCGGTCTCGACCTTGGTCTCACCCTCATAGAGGGAGTCGGACTTCTTGGTCTCGACCTTGGCCTTGATGGTCTGCTTGTCCTTGACGGTGTCGTTCTTCACGCGGTTGACGGTGAGCACCTGGCCGTCGGAGACCTCGGCGGACATCGGCACGGACAGGAAGTCGTCCTTGTTCAGCTTGACGCCCGTGTCCTTGAGGGCTTCCTTGGCGGTACCCACGGCGGCCGAGACCTTGTGGTCCTTACCATCGGCGACGACGGTGAGGTCCTTCGACGTGGTCACCTCGATGTCATTGCCCTCGTCCTTCAGCCGCTGGCCGGCCTTCGCATTGAGGTCGGCGCCCTTCGCGTCGACGCCGAGGTCGGCCAGAGCCTGACCGACGGTGTTCGCGTTGGTCCATTCGTCGGATTCCTTGCCATCGACGGACAGCGCCACCTTCTTCGCCGTGTTGACGGTGATCGTCATGTCACGGTCGACCTCGGTGCCCACGCCGGGCTTGACCTGGTCGCGCTTATCGACATCGATCTCATGGCTGTCGAGGATGTCCCCGACCGTTCCGCCGAAGGTCCGGATCTCCTCGGCCTGCCCGTTGACCTCCAAGGTCACAGGCTTGTTCATGGTCACAACTGCGCCCGTGCCACCGACGAGTCCGGTGATCACGACCGCCTGTGCAGCGATCTGAACCTTGCGGTTCTTCAGAAAATCAATCACAAAAATATCCCTGAGCAGAGTTTATCGACCCGTTCACTGTAACCGATTCGTTACACGGTTCGCAAAATATCACGGAAATGTAACGGTGTGAGTTTCCTGAGGGCGTGTCTGACCTGGAGTTCCCCATGTTTTAGGGGGCATTCCCGACCGTGACATCTCCTCGCCGAGGCGGCGCACCGATTCGTTACCTCGCTCACTGAGCCTGAGGCTCGGTCCAGCCCGACGGTCGCAGTGCGACACGCGCCAACGGTCGGTCGCTCATCGATCGGCTGGAGTTCTCATTCCCAGCTGCCGAGGGCCCGCTCCGCGTTGGTCCACACGGCAGCACACAGATCCTCTTCGCTCATCTCACGCACCTCGGCGAGTTTCCGCGCCGTGATCGCCGTGAGGTAGGGACCTCCCGGCTTCCCGCGATGCGGGTGCGGGGTGAGGAACGGTGCGTCGGTCTCCGTCAGCAGCAGCTCCAGTGGAGCCGCCGCCGCGGCCCGCCGCAGCTCATCGGCGTTCTTGAACGTGAGGTTTCCGGCGAACGACATGTAGTAGCCTTCCGCGGCGCACTCGCGGGCCATTGCCTCGTCACCGGAGTAGCAGTGGAAGATCGTGACTTCGGGGGCGCCTTCCTCCTTGAGGATGCGCAGCACATCAGCGTGTGCCTCCCGGTCGTGGATCTGCAGTGCACGTCCTGTGCGCTTGGCGATCTCGATATGGGCACGGAAGGAGCGCTGCTGCTTAGCGACGCCCTCCTCTGCTGTGCGGAAGTAATCAAGACCGGTCTCCCCCACCACACGCATGCGACCATGCGAGCTCACGAGCGATTCGATCTCGGTCAGCGCGTCGTCGAGCAGGCCGCGTTCGGCCAGCCGCGGTGCCTCGTTCGGGTGCAGGGCGGCTCCGCCGATCATCCACGTCCGCCCCTCGGCAGGAGGGGCGGGCACGGTGCGCGGGTCGGCCACCTCGGCGGGGGAATCCACTTGCGTGACCGCCTCGGCGGGGGTGCCTGAATATTGGGACGACACGAGCGCGGTCGTCCACCGGGCTGCCGGCAGGTCGCAGCCGATCTGGACGATGCGCCGGACTCCTGCCTCGGCGGCGGTGTCATGGAAGAAATCCAGCGTCGGGAACTCTTCGTCCGTCTCCGGGGTCACCTCGGGTTCCGGTTCGCCGGCGCCCAACGGCAGCCGCACACCCGTGCAGATGTCGAGGTGGGTGTGGGTGTCGACGATGGGGTGAGGCAGCGGTTCGGGCACCTGTGGATAGGTTCCGGCGGCGCGCGAGGCCATTATTCGGTCTCCTCCACGAACTTCGGGAACACGGGTTCGGGTTTCGGCAGGGGCGTGCCCGGCTCGAGCGGGAACCCGACGGCCGCGAACGACCGGGGATCCGCCTCGGCGGCGGCGATGCCATCGGCAGCGGCCTCGGCGACGTTCGGCGCCAGGGCAGCCGAAGCGTAGGCGGCACCGGCGGCGACGCCGATGCCCGCACCCGCCGACACGGTGCCCATCACCTCGGCGCCGGATCCGGAATCGACGGCGGTCGGCAGGACCTTCGCACCGGCCTCACCGACGCCGGCGGGCACACCGAGGAGGTCGAGGATCTTGCCCGCAGAATCGGGCATGACCGGCTGGATGAGGATGGAGATGATACGCACGACCTCGATCGTCACCCACAGCACGGTGGCCATGCGATCGGGGTCGGTCTTCTTCAGCTTCCACGGCTCCTGAGCGGAGAAGTAGCGGTTGGCCTCGGACAGCACCTTCCAGCAGGCCTCGACGTAGAGGTGGAGAGCCTGGGTGTCGACGTGGCGTCGGGCGGTCTCCGGTACGGCCCGGGCGAGGGCGAGGAGCCGCTCGTCCGCCTCACTGAGTTCGCCTGGCTGCGGGACCTGGGCGTCGCAGTTCTTCTGGATCATCGACAGCGAACGCTGGGCGAGGTTGCCGTATTCGTTGGCGAGGTCGGAGTTCTTGCGGGTGATGATCGAGTCCTTCGTGTACGAACCGTCGTGGCCGTAGGAGAACTCGCGGAAGAGGAAGAAGCGCAGGGTGTCCAGGCCGAAGGCGTCGACGAGGTCGAGGGGATCGACGACGTTGCCGACGGACTTCGACATCTTCTCACCGGAGTTGAAGAGGAAGCCGTGGGCGTGGACGCGCCCCGGCAGCTCGATACCGGCACTCATGAGGAACGCGGGCCAGTAGACCGAGTGGAAGCGGATGATGTCCTTGCCGATGATGTGGACGTCCGCGGGCCACCACTTGCTGAGGCGCTCCTGGTCATCGGGGTAGCCGGCGGCAGTGAGGTAGTTCGTCAGGGCGTCGATCCACACGTACATCACGTGCTTGTCGTTGCCCGGCACCGGCACACCCCAGTCGAAGGTGGTGCGGGAGACGGAGAGGTCCTTGAGCCCGGAGGAGACGAACGAGGCGATCTCGTTGCGGCGGGAGTCCGGACCGATGAACTCCGGGTGGTTCTTGTACAGCTCGAGCAGCTTGTCCTGGTACTTCGAGAGGCGGAAGAAGTAGGACTCCTCTTCGGTCCAGGTCACCTCGGTGCGGGTTTCCTTGGACAGCCGGACGCCGTCGACGACCTCGGTTTCGTCATCGGTGTAGAAGGCCTCGTCGCGCACGGAGTACCAGCCGGAGTACGTGTCGAGGTAGATGTCTCCGGCCTCTTCGAGCTTGCGCCAGATGGCCTGCGAGGCGGTGTAGTGGTCGTCGTCGGTGGTGCGGATGAACCGGTCGAAGGTCGAGCCGAGGGCGAGCTGGGTGTCGCGGAAGTTCTTCGCGTTGTCGTCAGCGAGTTCTTTGGGAGTGATGCCGAGCTTGTTCGCCGCCTGCAGCATCTTCAGTCCGTGCTCGTCCGTGCCGGTGCAGAAGAAGACATCGTGATTGTCCAGTCGCTTGAACCGGGCGATCGTGTCGGCCGCAATGTACTCATAGGCATGCCCGATGTGAATGGCCCCGTTGGGGTAGGCAATCGCTGTCGTCAAGTAGTAACCCATAGGGAACTCAGTCTAAGGGACGTGGCGCGACGGGCACGCATGGGTCCGTTTGCGGTGAGCGCGTGGGTCCGTTTGCGGTGAGCGCGTGGGTGTGTGACGGTGTGGGAACACGGCGCAGGCGGATGGCAGGTGCGGGAAGGTGTGCGGAAGGTGCGGAATGGATGCGCCGTAGGGCGCGTGGATACACCGTAGTGCGCATGGGCGCTTTTCAGGCGCTGCCCGTATCCGCGGCGGAATTACCGACTGCGGCCTTGAACTGGGCTCGACCTCCAGGTGGCGATAATCCACCTCCGCCGTCGGTGAGGTACAGGTTTCTTAGAACTGCCCACTGAACAACCTGTGCAATTCAAAGACAAGAGTGCCTTTCGCAGCTCTTGCCTTCCACACTGTTCGTGCCAGGAGCGGATCCACTCGTTTTCCCATAGACCACAGTGCAAAGCCTTTTTGGAGTTGCAGGCATCAGCACTACTTCAGAGTCGGTTTGCCCCGATAGTCCAATAGCTGCGGTGCCTGTGCGAACAGCTTCGTCTCAAACCGCTTCAAGTTCATGATGTCGCCGAACTCCAGATGCACGATTCGGAAGCCCATGTTCAACAACTCGTTCTGCTGGCGACCTTCATGCTTGATTCGCTCGCCCCCGAAGTCGGCGTATTTCTGACCTCCGTCGAATGCGAGCACAGTGTTGGTTTGCCGGTGCAGGAAATCGAGTCTCGCAAGAAGGTCACCGTCGCGTCCGACGTTCCACTGTTGGATGAAATCGTGCAGGCCCGTCTGGTGAAGCGCGAATGATGTCCGGCTCTCTGCGTAGTTCTCCGACAGCGGACTGATGATCGTCAGTATTCGCAGGGCGCGCTCCCTCCCCTGGCGAAGACGCATCGCTGCTGGGACAAAATCACGAGCCACGATCTCTCTGCCGATCGTTTGCATGCGACGTGGATTGTTCTTGCCGATCTGTGAATCGCCGGATTCTTTCTCAACCTGCGTACGCAAACCGCCTTCCAACGCAGCCATGCCGTCGGCTGGTCCACTCTCTGTAATCATGTCCAGCCCGGTGCGGACCGATGTGAAGGCCCTGACCCCGTGGATCGTGCACACGTCCTCAGAGCTGAACTGTCGCCGCCGCCTGATGATCTCAGGGCTGCGTGACGCCGCGGACGGATTCGACACAGTTATCCGATCCAACTCGGCTTCGTACAACGGGAGCTCGTGAAGAAACGCGGCCGACGCCCCGCTGACCGCGTCTGCTGCCCGGAAGTGGCGATAGTGCACGATTTTCAGACGCGCCATATGCTCATCGAACCGGTAGTCGGCTGCACGGCCGGCCGCTGTCGTCGTACGAAAATACTCGACCCAGTCTTCATCATTGATCAACTTCGCCACCGACCGGTGTTTGCTCTCAGAACAGGCACGGACGATCGAATAGGTTCCACGTGACAGCTTCAGCAGGCAACAGTTCACAGCACTGGAGATGGCTGCATGGGTCATCCCGACTGCTCTGAGAGTTCTGTAATCGACGACGTTGTATCTGTCCAAATATTCAAGAGTCATCTGCTGATCGTGCGGCTTCACCGCGGTCTAGTCACTGGGTCGAATCACTGCCTGTGGATAGATTCGCACCGTCCACAGGAAACTACGTCGAAGTCGTCGACCCTTCCTACCCCATACAGGCGAGGGTCTACCCGATACCGGTAACGACTCACAGCGACAATCACTCAGCGTTTGCGCGAGGCTGACGCCGTTTCCGATACAGGTGTTTCCAAAGTGCCCAGGTTTCTCCATGTGCAATTCAGAGCAGGGTGTAACGAACTACTCAACAGGGTGGGGCGTGCGAGTGCGTCCGTCTACGGTAGACATGCAGAACACAACTCAGGCATCCAGTGAGCCGCAGAAGGCATCCCGGGGGATCATCCACGACAGACGCTCAGCAGGACGTCGGCCTCAACAGTCCCGCCTCGCACCTCACTCGCGGTGGAGCCAGGCCTCGTAGACGTCGCGCTTGGACAGGCCGAACTTCTTCGCCACCTGCCCGGCCGCATCTTTCGCGCGCACTCCGGAATCGACCAGCGCACTGACCTCGCCGAGGTGGTCCTCCGGAGCCGTTTCGACCTCGGTGGCACCGGCGAGCACAAGGGTCAGTTCCCCGCGCAGCCCCCCGGCGGCCTGGTCACGCAGGGACCCGACGGTCCCGCGCAGAGTCTCCTCGTAGGTCTTCGTCAGCTCACGGCTGATGGCCATGGGCCGGTCGATGCCGATGATCTCGGCGAAGTCGTCCATCGCATCGGCAATGCGGTGCGGGCTTTCGAAGAACACCATCGTCCGCTTCTCGGCCTTGAGTTCGGTCAGCAGGGTCTTGCGCTGCCCGGATTTGCGCGGCAGGAACCCTTCGAAGCTGAACCGATCACTCGGCAGTCCCGAGACCGCCAGCGCCATGAGCACCGCGGACGGACCCGGCGTCGACGTGATCGCAAATCCCGCCTCGGCGCAGGCCCTGACCACACGGTAGCCGGGGTCGGAGACGGCGGGCATTCCCGCGTCGGAGAGCAGAACAACGGTCTCACCGGCGGCGATGAGCTCGACGAGCTCGGGAGCACGGTGGCCCTCGTTGTGGTCGAAGACGCTGATGACCCGCTTCGTATGCCTGAGATCGAGCCGCTGCGCCAGCGACAGGAACCGACGCGTGTCCTCGGCGGCGATGACATCGGCCGTTTCGATGGCCTCCCGCATCCGCGGGCTCGCATCGCCGAGGTTGCCGATCGGAGTCCCGACCAGGATGAGTCGACCGCCGGTGAGGTTCGGACCGGAACTCAGCCCGGCGGGGTCGTTCTGATCGATGTCATCGGGCGGGGCCGCCTCGGCGAGGTCGTCGTCGACACCGATTGCGCGGTCAGTATCGGCGTCCTGGTCCGACGGCGCGAAGGAGTCTGAACTCAAGTGGTCGAGACTCAACTGGTTGAGCCTGCGCCGACCATTGCCACGCCGAAGATGAGGACGAAGACTCCGACGTAGAGAACCCAGAAGAGGACCCACAGCGCGGTGCCGATGTAGCCGACCCACAGAGCCGCGATCGCCATGCCGTCGCCGCGTTCTCCGCGTTCGCGGATCTGTTTGCGCGCGATGTGGCCCATGATGATGCCGGCGATCCCGGCGATGAAGAATGACGAGATGAAGCCGAAGATCGAGACGCACATGCCGATGATGGCCAGCACGTTCGTCGGCGGAAGCGGCTGGTAGACGTAGCCGGGTCCGCCGGCGTAATGAGCGTTGGCCGCGTAGGCGTTGTTCTGACTGTAGGACTGGGCACCGTATGAGCCGCCGGCGCTGGACTGGGGCTGCTGGTAGTACATGTCCGGGTTGTTCCAGTTGTTCTGGCTGCTCATGGCGAGGTCTCCTTGTGGTTGCCTTCAACGGTACAGAGTCGTCGGTGGCGGCAAAAGGTGGGGCGGTTACAGGTCAGTCACAGTTGACCGGCGGTCAGCTGACGGTTCCGCCTCCGGCGGCGATCGCTGCGCCGATCACGAGCGCGATTACACCGAAGTAGACCAGCCAGAATCCGACCCAGAAGAGCACGCTCAGGTAGCTCAGCCACAGCCCGGCCACGGCCATCCCGTTTCCGCGTTCCCCGCGGGCTTTGATCTGCGAGCGGGCGATGTGGCCGAAGATGATGCCGACGATGCCGAGGAAGAAGAACGAGGAGATGAACGAAATGAGGCCGAGCACCAGCGCGACGATCGATGATGAGTTCGTCGGCGCCGCCTGCTGGTAGACGACGACCGGTGCCCGGTTGCCGTAGGTCACCGGAGCCTGGACCAGGGCCGGAGGGTGGCTCGGTGCAGGCGTGCGAGTCGGTGCGGGAGTGTCAACCGGTGCGGGCGAGTGGACCGCCACGGGTGCGTGGGCCGCTGCGGGTGCGTGGGCCGAACCGTTCGACCCGGTGTAGGTGTTCCCGAGGGGCAGTACGCGAGTGTTCATGTCCGTTCCGTTCCGCTGGCTGTCGTTGATCGTCAGTGCTGTTTCGGGCCGTGATCGACGGATGTCCCGATGTCTGAGATCAACGCTACCCACCTGCGGCGAGCACGGTGGCCGAATCGTGTTGCAGTCCTGCACCACGGGTTGCAGAATTCCCTCGCCGAGGCGGCCCGACCGTCCCGTGCCCGCGTGACCTCGGCCGTCCGCCGAGGTCACACGGGGCGGCGCCGAGGTCACCAGGGGCGGCTCAGTAGCTGCTCATCATGCCCAGGAAGCCGATGCCCAGGATGCCGATCATGACGATCGCCATGATGAGCCCCAGGGCGATGGTCACGTAGCCGATGATGAGCCCGGCGATCGCCTGTCCACGGCCGTCTTCGCCGGTGTTCTTGATCTGGTTGAGGCCGATGTGGCCGAAGATCACGGCGAGCACCGGTGCGATCCACAGGAGCATCGCGATGATGCTGAAGATGACGCCGATGAACGGAATCATCGACAGCAGACCGCAGACGAATCCGCCGCCGATTCCGGCGATGCCCATCCACATCGACCACACGGCCATCTTATTGGGTGCGGGCCGGACGAAGACCGGCTGCGCGCCGTAGGTCATCGGCTGGCTGTATGCACCCTGTTGGCTGTAGGCGTCGTAGGCGTTCGGCTGGCTGTACGCACCCGGCTGGCTGTATCCGCCTGACTGCCCGTACGCGTTCTGCTGACCGTAGGCGCCGGGCTGTCCATAGGAGTTCTGCTGCCCGTAAGGCTGTCCCTGCGAGTAGTGCCCCTGCGAATACTGGCCCGCGTCGGCCCCGTACTGCCCTGCGCCGGACCCATACTGTCCCTGACCCGATCCGGACTCTCCTGCGCCGGATCCGTACTGGCCCGACTGCCCCTGCCCGTACTGCGGCTGGGGCCCGTAGTTGTTGTTGAACTGCTGCGAGCCGACCTGGGGAGGATCGCTCGGGCGGTAGTTGGGGTTGTTCGACACGTTGTGCACCATTCGCTCTGACTCCGGCTGTCTCCCACTACTCTAGTGATACGCGGTCCTGAATGCCCAAGAATCCTGCTCAAGGTGCCGAACCTCATGCCGAGCCGACCCACCCGGCGCGCCCTCGCTCCCCACCCCGCCCCAACAACCGCTGCCTCTCCCTGCGGGTCGCATGAGAGCCCCGCCCGCGGAGATCTCTAAACTGGACTCCGATGACATACACCGCAGACTCCCCGGCCCCCACCAGGCGCATCGCCCGCGAGCGCCTGGCGAGGAAACGCGAAAAGGTGCGTGCCGGCGCCGCTGCGATGCGCCGCGAAACCTTTCACGCCGGCATGTGGGCCACCCGCGCACCACGGTGGATGTGGCCGGCTCTGCTCGTCATCACCGGAATCGGTGCGGTCCTGCGCTTCTTCCGCCTCGACTTCCCACACCGCCTGATCTTCGACGAGACCTACTACGTCAAGGACGGCTACTCGGTCTTCAACTTCGGCTACGAACGCTCCTGGCCCGAGAACGCCGACGACTCCTTCAACGCCGGCGACCCCAGCGTCATCGAACCCACCCCCGAATACGTCGTCCACCCGCCCCTAGGCAAATGGCTCATCGGGTGGGGCATCGACCTCTTCGGCGCCGACGACTCATTCGGCTGGCGCTTCACCGTGGCGATCATCGGCACCCTGACGATCTTCCTCCTCGGCGTCATCGCGTGGAAGCTCTTCCGCTCGGCATTCTTCGCCTGCGTCGCCGCCGGCCTGCTCGCCATCGACGGCGAGCACTTCGTCCACTCCCGCACGAGCCTGCTCGACATCGTGCTCATGGCCTTCGTCCTCCTCGCCTTCTTCTTCATCCTCCTCGACCGCGAGCAGGTGACTAAGCGCCTGGCCACGTGGACCCAGAGCACCGCGGAGATCGACAGCTTCGCACCGGCCCTCCCGCAGCAGAATTCAGATCCCCTCGCCGAGGCGGCTGCCACTCCCCCACCGACCCCCACCGAGGCGGCCGTCTCCACCCCATCCTCCCCATCCGAGGTTCCCCGAACCTTCCCGACCGAGCTCAGCGAGTCGATCTCCGCCGGCCCCGTCACCGAGGCGGCCCCGCCCACCGCACGAGCCCGACGTCGGCGTCGCCCGAAGTCCGGCGACGTGATCAACTTCGGGCCCCGCCTCGGCGCGCGTCCTTGGATCTTCGCCGCGGGGATCAGTCTCGGCCTGGCTACGGGGGTGAAGTGGTCGGGTCTGTATGCACTGGCGGCGTTCGGGATTCTGCTCGTCCTGTGGGATGTGCATTCGCGATATCGGGCCGGGGTCGTGCATCCGTGGCTGGGCATGTTCATCCGCGACAGCATTCCCTCGTTCTTCAAACTCGTGCCGATCGCGCTCGTGACCTATGTGGCGTGCTGGACCGGGTGGATCCGGTCGGACGATGCGTGGGATCGTCAGTGGGCTGCGGAGCATTTCGGCTGGTGGCGTGTGTTACCGGAGTGGTTGGACTGGTTGCCGTCGCTGGCGCACTATCACTACACGGCGTACTCGTTCCATGTCGGGCTGGACTCGGAACATCCGTACATGTCGAACCCGTGGGGTTGGATCGTGCAGTGGCGGCCGACGTCGTTCTACTACGAGTCCTACGACAAGGGCGATATGGGGTGCACGGTCGCGAAGTGCTCGTCGGCGATCACCTCGGTGGGCAACCCTGTGATCTGGGGCTTGGCCGCGTTGGCTGTGCTCGTCTGCCTCGTCGTGTGGATCATCCGCCGAGACGTCCGCCCGGCCGTCATCCTCGCCGGCCTCGCCGCGACCTGGCTGCCGTGGTTCGCCTACCAGGAGCGGACGATCTTCACCTTCTACACCATCGTCATGGTGCCGTTCGTCGTACTGGCCGTGACGTACTGCCTGACCCTCGTCTGGGGTCGGGTGCCTGCAAATGGCCGAGCGCCCGGGGGCGGGCAAGCGAGCGTGACCGGGCACGTGGCCGAGCACCGAGGCGATCTGCCGGCGGCGGGCCGCGCGGCGTCAGCGTCGGCTGCGGCGTCGGCGGCCGACCGAACGTCGTCGAGGCCCGCAGCGTCAGCGTCGGCAACCGACCGAACGCCCTCGAGGCCCGCAGCGAAGCAGCGATTCGCACGGATCTCCACGGCACTGTTTGCCAGGCGGCTGAGCGTCGGCCTGTTCCTCGTCGCAGCGATCCTCGCATTCGCCTACTTCTGGCCCATCTACACCGGCGAAGTCATCCCGTTCTCGGCCTGGAACAACCGCATGTGGAACATCACCTGGCGCTGAGTCGCTGACGTCGGCGCGCACCTGCGCCCCCGCACTGGCGCAGCCACACCACGCCGCTGACAGCTGCGCGCCGAGCGTCAGCGGCTTTTGTCCCGAGCGTCATCGACTTTTGTTCCACTCGTCATCGACTTTTGATCAGATACTCATGTTCGAACGGGATTATCCGTCCAAAAGTCGATGAGACGTTTTCGCGCACCTGCACAAAAGTCGATGAGGCTCTTACCGGCTCTGCCCACTCAGCACCCACCGCCCGCGGCCCACCGGTGCATCCGTCACGGGTTCGCCATCGGAGGGTCGCCTCGGCGACATGGCGTGTTCACCTTGAGGTAACACCCCGTCGTTAGCGTCAAGTCATTGTGAATGACCATTCGACGACCTACGGGCCCAACGCAGCCGAGTTTCAGTCAGAAATGAAGCCGGATGCGCGCACCACCGTGGCCGCGGACCAGGTGGCAGAAAACACCTCCCCAGCGGCAGGCAGTGCCCCGGCAACCACCGCACCCACTCCCCACCGCACCGTCGCGATCATTCCCGCGCGCGGAGGGTCAAAGGGCATCCCGCTGAAGAACCTGCAGAAGGTCGCCGGAATCTCGCTGCTCGCCCGCGCCATCAACGCCGCCCAGGCCAGCCCCAGCATCGATCGCGTGATCGTCTCGACCGACCACGACGGCATCGCAGCCGAAGCCCTGCGCGCCGGCGCCGAGGTGGCCCACCGCCCCGCCGAGATCGCCGGCGACACCGCCACCAGCGAATCCGCACTCATCCACACCCTGTCGACCCTCGACGAGGACTTCGACATCACCGTATTCATGCAGTGCACCTCGCCCTTCATCGACTACGCCTCGATCGAGAACGCAGTGCGCACGGTCCGTGATGACCACGCCGATGTCGTCTTCTCCGCCGTCGAAGACCACTCCTTCCTGTGGCGCCTCGACGACGACACTCGGGCCGTGGCCGTCGGACACGAAGCCAGCTTCCGTCCGCGCCGCCAGGACCGTGCCAAGCACTTCAATGAAACCGGCGCGTTCTACGTCATGCGCACCCCCGGCCTCATCGAGCACGAGCACCGCTTCTTCGGCCGCATCGGCATCGAGGAGGTCCCGCCCGAACACGCCCGCGAGATCGACGACATGTCCGACCTCTCCCTCGTCCGCGCCATCGCCTCGACTCAGGAGACCGCCCAGGTCATCGACGTCGACGCTCTCGTCACCGACTTCGACGGCGTCCACACCGACGACGGCGCCTATGTCGACGAGGACGGAAACGAACAGGTTCGCGTCCACCGCGGCGACGGTATGGGCATCTCCCGCCTCGTGAGGTCCGGGGTGCCCG
Source organism: Brevibacterium sp. (assembly GCF_052105255.1). Taxonomy (NCBI): domain Bacteria; kingdom Bacillati; phylum Actinomycetota; class Actinomycetes; order Micrococcales; family Brevibacteriaceae; genus Brevibacterium; species Brevibacterium sp. The sequence continues at coordinate 7,322 of NZ_JBQDYQ010000015.1, read as the reverse complement.
TGATGATCCTGTCGAAAGAACGCAACCCGGTCGTCACCCGCCGGGCGGAGAAGCTGCGCGTCGACGTCGCTCAGGGCATCGACAACAAGGCCAGCATCCTCGACGCATGGATCACCGCCAACGACCTCGACCCGGCTCGCGTCGCCTACGTCGGCAACGACATCAACGACCTCGAGGCCTTCGACGTCGTCGGCTGGCCCGTCGCCGTCGCCGACGCCCACCCGCGAGTCCTCGCCGCCGCCCGCGTCATCCTCGACCGACCGGGCGGACGGGGTGCGGTGCGTGAGGTCTGCGACCTCATTCCCATCCCCGCCGAGGCGGCCGACCCCCTTCCGAATCCGACCCTGACCTCACTGCGGCAGCAGCCGCAGTTCACCCACCGCGCGGAGAATTCGCGTGCCATACGAAAGCAGGTTTCATGACTGATCAACTCGCCCCCGTGGCCATCGGAGAGCACCTCGTCGGCCCGAACCAGCCCGTGTACATGATCGGTGAGATCGGCATCAACCACAACGGCGACGTCGACATCGCCAAGCAGCTCATGGATGTCGCCGTCACCGCCGGTGCGCAGGCAGTGAAGTTCCAGAAGCGCAACCCCGAGGTGGCCGTCCCCGAACACCAGAAGTCGAAGATGCGCTCGACCCCGTGGGGCGAGATGACCTACATCGACTACAAGCACCGCGTCGAGTTCGGCATCGATGAGTACACCGAGATCGACCGCTACGCCAAGGAAGTCGGACTCCAGTGGTTCGCTTCCCCGTGGGACACCGACTCCGTCGACTTCCTCGAGAACGAATTCGATGCGCTGACCTACAAGGTGGCCTCGGCCTCGCTGACGGACTTCGAGCTGCTGCGCGCGATCGCCGCCACAGGAAAGCCCGTCCTGTGCTCCTCGGGCATGTCCGACTGGGAGACGTTGGACAAGGCCGTCGAGGTCTTCGACCGGGACAAGCTCGTGCTCATGCACGCCACCTCCACGTACCCGCTGCCTCCCGAAGAGGTCAACCTCACGGCGATCCCGGCCATGCGCGAGCGCTACGGAGTTCCCGTCGGCTACTCCGGGCACGAGCTCGGCCTCGAGATCTCGTTCGCTGCCGCCGCACTGGGTGCCGTGACCATCGAACGTCACATCACCCTGGATTCCTCCATGTGGGGATCCGACCAGTCCGCGTCGATGGAACCGCGCGAGTTCGCCTCCCTCGTCAAGGGCGTCCGCGTCCTCGAAACCGCGTTCGGCGACGGAGTCAAGCGCGTCATGCCGGGCGAGGAATCGAAGATCGATTCGCTGCGCAAGGTCACGGCCTGAGCAATCGGCGAAGCCACCTCGGCGAGGTTCTTCCCCCGCCGAGGTGGCTCTTCCCTGTCCGCCCCACCGACGGTCGGCTGATCCGACCTTGACCGCACCTTCCGGAGAAGCACCGTGACCGATTTCGACTTGAGCATCATCATCCCCGCGAAAGATGGTGCCCCCTACCTGAGCACACTGTTCCGCTCACTGCGGCAGCAGGGGCCCGTGTGGGACCGCACTCAGCTGATCTTCGTCAACGACGGATCGAGCGATGAGACACCAGAGCTGCTGGAGATTTTCAGCACGTGGTTCCCCCATTTCGAAGTGCTCACCAACCCCGAGGCAACGGGACTCGCCAATGCCCGGAACAAGGGTCTGGCATCGGCTCGGGGCGAACACATCATCTTCCTCGATGGGGACGATTGGCTGGCTCCGGGCCATCTGTCCTCGATGCTTGCCGCAGCACATAGGCTCGGAGTCGATTTCATCCGCTGCGACCATACGACGGTCGAGGGGACCAAACGGGTGCGCAAACTCGCGCCGATGTCGGTCCGTGATGTGCCGTTGGACCCCAAGGTGGGGATCCTGCCCGTCTACGAATCGACGATGGTCGACTATCCGTTCGCGTGGGCAGGCATCTTCCACCGGAGGGTGCTCGAACAGGGCATCCTCCATTTCCCGGAGAACTTCATGACCGCCGAAGACCGGTCCTGGATCTGGCGGCTGCACCTGCAGGCCGAGTCCTTCGCCGTCGTCGATGCTCCGGGGATCCTCTATCGCCGCGGGCTGGCAGGGTCTCTGTCGCGGATCGTCGACATCCGACAGCTGGATTTCATCCGCGCTTTCGGACAGATCTTCGACCTCGTTGCCGCCGAACCGGACGCCGACCGACTGTGGCCGAAGGCGATCCGCAACTGGCTGGCCATCCTCGACCATCAGATCAGTCGTTTCGCAGCGTCCCCGGCGTCGCTGCGGCACCAGCTGAGGCGGGGTGCGCGAACGATTTCGGCGAAGATTCCGCCCGAGTATCTGCGTGAGGAATTCGTTCTGCAGAAACAGGGACGGCAGCTCAACGTCAGCAGCTACCTCAATGACGCACCTTCGCTGGTGCTGGAGATGGTGAAGTGAAACAGATCTTCCTGGTCTCGACCCTGTTCGAGCTCGTCTGTCTGGCAGCCGGCATCGACGGCGGTGACTACGACCGGCCGGCCGCTCCGGCGCTGATGGGAACCGAGGGTCTCACGCCCGAGGACGCTCCCGCTCCGAGCGAGCGAATCCTCCTGGTCAGCAACAATGCCGTCGTCATGGAGCTCTCGGAATCCTTCGTCGACTCGCCGGGGGCCGCCTCGTTGGTCGCCCGTTTCGATCGGGTCGTCGATCTCAACGAAGCGCTCGCGCCTCTGCACGTCCATCCGTCGTCGTGGCGACCCGATCATGCGGATCTGCCCGTTGTGGAATCGTATCTGCGTGGCCGCTGGGGGCTGGGCGACACCGACGAGATCGAGCTCGTGATCGAATCGCCCCAGGTCAACCCGGCCATTGCACTCGCCCGAGTGTTCTCGCGGGCGACGATCAGGGTGCATGCCGACGGCCTGATGAGCTTCGGCCCGACCCGCAATCAGATTCCGCTGACGAATGGTCAGCGCATGTCCGTGCTGCATTATCTGCCGCTGGTGCCGGGAATCTCGCCGAAGCTGCTCCGCGAATTCGGCATCGTCCACCGCCCACTGGGTGTCGAGTCGTTCACCGGTGTGGTGCGCGAGCTCGGCGAGCATTCGGCCGAAGCGCTGGAGGACGAGTTGGGCGACGTGCTCGGTTCCACGCCGTCGAAGAACCGTCCGTGGGCACTGGTTGTCGGCCAGTATCTGTCAGCGCTCGGACTCATCACCGCTGAGGAAGAGACGCAGCTGCACATCGACATGATCGAGGCCGCCGCTGCGCGCGGAATGGACGTCGTGGTGTTCAAACCGCACCCGGCCGCTCCGCCGTCGCAGACGGGACCGCTGTTCGAGGCGGCACAACGACTCGGCATCACACTGCAGCTGTTCGACCTGCCCGTCATGGCCGAGGTCATCATCGATCGGCTGTCTCCCGACCTCATTGTCGGCGGGTTCTCGACCGCACTGATGACTGCTCGCCAGATCTATCAGGTGCCCGCCCTGGCCGTGGGGACGGATCTGCTGCTCGAAGCCATCGCTCCCTACCAGAACAGCAACCGCATCCCACTGACGATCATCTCCGAGATCTGCGACGGCAGCGCCCCGGGCAGAGCCGACGCACATCCGCAGCTGGCGCGTCTGCTTGCGGCAGTCACCTACTGCATGGCACCGACGCTGTCGCACGATCTGCGCGACGCGGCGACGGACTTCCTCACAGAAATCTTCGACGAGCCCACCGGGGGCGGCGATTCCGCCGACCGGTTCGGCCGCTATTTCAAACGCCGCCGCCTCACCGCGCTCGCTCTGCCGGGCAGCACGACGAAGGCGTTCGCTCCGAAGCGGATGATCAGACGGTCGGGAACGCTCGTGATCAAAGCGGTGGCGAGAAAACAACAACGCATCATGAAACGGATCCAACAGCGGTGACACCGAAGAAGAAGCGCCGGAGCGCCGTCGCTTTCGTCGAATCTCCTCTGCAGTTCCTCTCTGCACTCGAATCCCATGAGCCGGCAGAGGATCTGCTCATTCGGGTTCGGGCGAACGCGAAGGGCATGACGTCCTTCCTCGACGCCTTCGACCCGGCCTGGCTGCCGAAGAACGTCCGCCTCGAGCGTGACGGGGCGAAGCCGGGACTGCTGCGCAAGACGGCCTTCGATCGGATCTACCTCGGCGATGCCTGCTCCGGTCAGGTGCACAGAGCCTTGGCGCTGGCGTATCTCGAGCGCCGCATGCCCGAGGTCGTCATCCTCGACGACGGTCTGGCCACGTATTCGGCGATCGAGATCCTCACGGCCAAACGCGGTCCCCTCGTGCGTCCTCGGCAGAAGCTCAAGGCCTCACGCACGGTCATGGCCGCGCACGTCGCCGACCGGCTCAGAGGCCTGGCGACAGTGGGCAAACTGCGCTGGCACACCGCCCTGCCGGTGGCCAAATCGCTGCGCAAGGCGTTCCTCAGATCCGGCGGCGAGATCACCCGCCACCGGTTCGAACACCTCCAGACCCTGCCCACCGGCGGCAGCCACCCTCGGGACAACCCGGTCATCGGTTCGTCCCTGGCCGCCGACGGACTCATCGACGCCTTCGCCTACCGGGCCTGGGTCGATGACATCATCGACGCTCACGGATCGATCACCTATTATCCGCACCGGCGTGAGACCGAGGAGTTCCTCACCGACCTCGGCCGTGATGAGCGGGTGCGGATCAAGAACCTCGGACTGCCGATCGAGCTGCGGCTGATCAATCTGCCGCCGGACTCGACGATCCGCAGCCTGCCGTCGACCGCGGCGGTGTCCCTGGCCGTGCTCAATCCGGACGTGACGATCGATGTCACCGAGATCTCCGCGAAGTGGTGGACCGGCGCCTCACCCGATAGTCTGCGAAAGTCCCTCAACGCCCAGTCGGTCAAGGCAGATGACGATTCCTGAACCAGGCGATCCCCACTACAGTGGGCCGATCTTTCCGCCGTCACTCTCCGACGTCGCGCCGCGACCTTCGCATCTGACCGAGCGCACCCGCGCGGACGGTCAGTCGTCGCAGTCGACCTACCCGGACGGACCGGTGCTGCCGCCTCGGCGATCGGCCGGGCTCGCCCCGATCCGCATTCTCTCGATCTCCGACAGCGAGTCCTACCTCAAGTGGGCGACCCAGCTGCTGTCGTCCCTGCCGGATGTCGAGGGACGCGTGTTCCTCGTCGACAACCCGATCCTGCCGACCGACGAGCAGATCGTCAGCGCCGTCGCCGGCACCGACTGGGAGCACCGCGAGGTGCCCGTCATCGCCCGATCCGACCTTGCCCGCGTCATCGCCGACCACTCCCCCGATATCGTCCTCGGCGCTGCCACCGGCCCGATCGTCGCCCAGGTCTTCCTCACCGCGCATACCCGCACCGACCGGCCGGCGTTGGTCTCGGGGCTGCCCGGAATGGGCCTGCCGGCCAGCGGCAAGGGGATGAATTATCGCCGGCTGATGGATGCGTTCATCGCCCATTCCTCCGCCGAAGTGGCCGCCTACACCGAGGCGAGCGCGCGGTCGCAGGTGCCCTGCGAGGTGCTGTTGGCGCGCCTGCCGATGCTGCGCTCGGAGGGCATTCCGCAGCTGACCGCATCCCCCATCGCCGAGGCGGCCCTGCCGTCGGTCGGCTCCCCGCCCTCCCCGCCATCCCCGGTCGGTGGCCCGCAGACCGGCGCTCCTGCGCTCCCGCGCACCCTCGTCTTCGCTCCGCAGGCGAAGGTCCCGGCCGAGCGTGCCGACCGCGAGGCGATCATCGCCGCCGTGGCCGAATTCGCCGACCGGCACCCGGAGTCGACGGCAGTGATCAAGATGCGCTCGCGTCCCGGTGAGTTCGAGACCCACCACGAGCAGCATTCCTACTTCGAGATCCTCGACGACTTTCGCACCCGCGAAGTCCCCGGCGCGGCACGCATCGAGTTGGGTTATGGTCCCCTCAGCGACTTCCTCACCGACGGCTCGGCCCTGGTCACCGTGTCCTCGACGGCCGCACTCGAATCCATCGATCGCGGCATTCCGACCCTGCTCATCTCGGACTTCGGCTTCGATGCCGGACTGCTCAATGAGGTCTTCGAAGGCTCCGGCGCCACCGGCACATTGGCCGCTGTCGCTGCCGGGTCAATCGGATTCCCAGACCCGGAATGGCTGACCGAGAACTACTTCCACGTGCAAGACGGTCAGCTGCGCCGCGATCTCGGGCTGCTGGCGACCCGCGCGCGGGCCGGTCAGCTGCCGAATCGGCGGGCCGCACTGCTCAAGCAGAAGCGGATGCTCCTCCGCGCCGAGCTGCGCACCGTCACCCCGGCCCCCGTCGTCAGCGCCTATCGCAAACTGCGTCGCACCCGCTGACCGCCCGGCAGGGGCAGAAACCTCCACCGCCGACGCTCGGCTCCCCGAGAATCGGTCACTATCGGATAGTCGCGTCCGAGAATAGGTCACTACCGGATACTTCTGACCCCCAAAAACTATCCGATACTGACCTGAATTTCAGAGGTGCCGCGGGAGGAATCGGCTCAGCCGCGGTCGTCGGGGACTCGGCTCGATTCCGCCATGGGCACGACCACCTCGGTGTCGGGGTTTTCGTCCTTGAACACCCACGTGCGGTAGGCGTAGAACCGGAAGACCATCGCCAATCCGATGCCGATGACGTTCGTCGAGACGTTGTAGCTGAGCTGGTCGCGCATATCGAGCAGATACCAGGTCACGCCGAGTGGGATGACGGTGATGATCATGCCGGCGAGGTTGACCGCGACGAACAGGACGACGCCGCGCATGTTCGAGCTCGTGGTCCGGTCCCCGTAGGTCCAGAGCTTGTTGCCGAGCCACACGACGACCATCGCGAGGATCGTCGAGACGATCTTCGACTTGATCGGGCTGCCCTCGAGCAGAGCCGGGATCGGCCCGAGTCCGTAGGCCAACAGGTTCGACAGGCCGACGTCGACGATATAGCCGAGCCCGCCGACGGTGAGGAACTTGAAGGCTTCCACCGCCAGGCGCCGGAGACGGACCGAGAATGACTCTTTCATAACTGCGCTCAGTCTATGGCCCGATCTTTCGGACTCGCTGGATGCGGAGCTGGGCGAGCCAGAGGACGAACGCCACGGTGACGGCGAGCGCCGGCCAGAACGTGTACCGGAAATGATCGGCCGGAACGATCGGGGAATACCCGACGACGCAGCACAGCGGCGAGGTGGCCAGGACCGCCTCGCCCCGCGGGCGAGGCCCGTACGCCTCGTGGCCACCTCGGCGAGTATGTGCTTGGTCACGATCGCCCGGTTATACGTCGATTTATGACATCCGCCTGTGAGGATCCTCTGATTGCTTGTCATCCTGAATCGTCGGCCCTACTGGACCGTAGACCGGCCCAT